>CANQQK010000048.1 GCA_947626015.1 uncultured Bacilli bacterium
TCCCGATTATTACCATTGATATAATGGGTATTATCATCAACCTCATCGATATCTTTGATAACTTTAGTGTAGATGATACCTTCTTCTTTAAAGTAATCTTCATGATAGAAATCACTATCGATGATGAGTGCAACATTATTCTTTTTCTTGGTATCGATAATAACTTTATCTAAGTTATCATATAGCGATATTTCTGGTTTAATATGATCATATACTAAGAAAGTTTCATTGAAGGTTCCAAATTCATTCATCTTGAGAAAGGACTTTCTTTCATTGATCTTCGTTCCACTACTACCAGGGATAATCGTATCACTTATAATCTCGGCATTAACAGGTTCAGTTCCATAATCATTTAAGGAACGAATCTGTTTCATAATGGGTGATGATTCTTGAACCATCAAGATGGCTTGATCCGAAAAATAAAAGGAAAAAAGACATAATAATACGATAACGATATATTTCATATATTTAAGATATTTCATATAATCACCTAATTAACTATATGAAATAAAAAAATAATAAGAATTATTCATCCTTATTATTTTCTTCTTTATGATCTTCTTTATGTTTTTCTTTTTTCTTATCTTCTTTATCTTCTTTAGAAGATACGATAACCTTTTTAGGTTTTCTAAATATTAGGGCGATTATGAGAATAACGATTACTCCTAACATACCTAATAATACATATTTATATTTACTAATAATACCTTCATAATGATCCGTTATTTCATCATCATATAAAGATATAACATTATTTTCTAAATCTACTTGATAATAATTAACATCACCTGTTGAAGTATCTTGAGCATAGATAATAGCGGTTTTAGATGTTTTATCAAAAGCATAAGCATCGACTTTAATATCATTAAAATCAATCGTTATACGTTCATATAGATCATCCATCTTCTTAGGAAGAGGTAAAGGATTAACGATTAATTGATTGCTCTTAAGTTCGTTATAGATATCCTTAAATTCACCATCTTCATATTCGATCGTATAAAGATTACCGTCATCATCTTTGATAATGAGTAAGGTTTTACCCGTTATCTCACTAAACATAGCTGGAATCTTTTCCCCTTCATAATCGATTTCCGTTTTAGTAAATCCATTATAATTAGGAAAGACATCATCTTTTCTGACGATACCATAGTTTTTACCTTCGATCTCTACAGATATTGGATTTAATTCCTTACGATAGATATTAATCGTATAGGTTTTAATATTCCCCTTTTGGGCGGTTACTTTGATTTCAACCTTATTACTACCCTCTAGAAGATTTATGGTACCGGTACCACTTAGATCAGCGGTATTATCAGCAACCTTAGCACTGACATTAACACTTTCAACTGCATTTTCAACTTCTAAATTATATTCCGTAGTATCCTTATTGAATGCTGGACTTAATGCATAACCTTCAACACTTAAACTGGAAAGATTAGCATTTGAGGAATAACTAGCTTCAAGTTCTTCTTGGGTAATAATTTTAATAGTTTTTGATGAAGCTGTTAAGTCAAGTTCGGATTCATACTTAAAGGCATAAGCCACATAAGAACTTACGGATACCTTAGTAGACCCCTTTTTGATGGTCTTAAATTTAAAGGTATAACTCTTAGATTTAACACCAGATGCACTCGTGGCATAACCAGCCATCATCGTACCACCAGCTTCACTAGTTGCTGAGGTTAATCTTAGATAATTACGATCATAGTTTAAATCCATCTCCCAAGCACCAATGGCGGTTGAGGAAGATAAGGTTACCGTTACCGTAACATTATTACCTAAGACGGCTGTGGAAGTACCAGTTACCTTAACCGTACCACTAGCAGCACTTACCATACTTGGTAGCATTAGTACCATCACTAAACTTAATAATAAATATTTAATTTTTTTCATAGCATCACCCCTATTGTTTTATTTTGGAAACCCCTAAGATATCCTTTTGAATTTGTAAAAGATCAAGAGCATTGACCTTACCATCTCCAGAGGTATCACCCGCTTTTAACTGAACATCCTTTAAAGTATATGAACCTAAGATGTCCTTTTGAACTTGTAATAGATCTAAGGCATTCGTCTTACCATCGCCAGAGGTATCACCTTTAATGACGACCTCTAAGGTTTCGGAAGTCGTACGGTTAGAAATCTTAACAAGTGTTCCTGTACCGATGACATCATCGATATTTAGGGAATTCCCCTTCGCATCCGTTACGTATATAGCCGTACCACTGATGGCTTCAATGGCACCCTTTAAATCGGATACTTTAGTACCTAGTTCAATATGTTCAAGGTATTTATCATCGTATTGATAACCCGCAAGTTTAACGATCGTACTGACATCATAACTACTAGCTTCGGTATCACCACCATCTCCCGTGGCACCAGATCCCGAATTATTGATATCATTATTTAAATTATTATAAACGGGGATATAGAACACAAAAGCGGTATCTAGTAAATTCATCTTATTATAAGAATTATAGGTCGTTACGGCTTCACTAGAAGGTCCCCCAACATTGGTCATATATTGATGCAAATAAAGACTTGATAACTTACTTGGTACCACATTAAACTTTTGTAAGTATACCGTATATTGGCCAACAGAAATATATGATGAACTAAGATTACTACTAGCACCCTTAATCGCTGCTGCTGGACTATTCCATCCATGATTCTTAGCATATTCAAGACCACAATATGAAGTACCATTGGTCGTTGCACAGGAATCCGTTACGCCATAATTGAAGAAGTTATAGTACCCTTTATAAACACCATTATGGCCCGTATAATTACCTTGATATAGATTTTTTAAACTATCTCCGGTTCCGAGTTCTTGACGCATTCTAGTAGCTAGGAATACGGGACTTACATCGGTATCCTTACCAGCAGTATCGATAATCTTACCTAAGTCATTACCAACACTATTATGATATTTATAAAATTCCGTACTCTTGATAATATTCGTTACACTTCCGGGATAAACGCTCGCCATTCCCGTTTCATATTTTAAGAATAAAAATTGAAAGATATGTTTTTCATCTAACCAATTACGAGGATCGATATAATACGCTACGGCTTTTTTACTAGCGGGATACCATGTACTCTTATAATCGTTTTTACAAGAGGTATCGATATCATCTGCTTTAGAAGATGCAATATAACTCTTACCACAAGATGATTCCTTATTAACTACGGTAGCAAAATCCAAATTGGTATTCAAGGCTTTAAATTGCCAAGTTGGTCTTACCTTCTTAATAGCACATAGATCATTCCAATAACTGGAAGGAAATCCGGCATTCTTCATCTCGGATTCACAAGCATTTTTAGCTTGTTCTTCCTCTTCGGGAGTTGTTTCTTTAGCAATATATTTCGTTACAAATTCACTACAAACATAAGCTGATGTACCATCATAATCGATATTATACCAACCACTATCACAATCCCCATTCATCTTTTCATCAGGGATGATATCATCTTTTAAAAGTTTATAATTAGCACCATTTTTAACAATGGTTTTAGATTCATAAGCAGTAGAAGGTCCCGTACGTACATTAATGGAATCATTAACGACAATATAACTATAATCAGCATAACAATCCATTATAGCGACAAAGAAAAGAACAAAAAAGACAGCAATTAGATTTCTTTTACGCATGACGACCCTCCTAAGTATCATTTTTATTATACAAATATTTACAATAAAAGACAAGAAAAGTGTCTAGCGCATTTAAAGTATATGTAAAGAAAAAGAAGAACATTTACGTTCTTCTATAGTTTATCAATAACAGCTGAATTCTTATTAACACATCTCGTTAAATCTTCAGGATCATACTTATCTAAGATTGCTGCAAAGTTATCTGGGTTAAGTAAGAAACGATGTGGATGTTTAGTAAGACATTCATTTAAATTATTAACATTATATTTCTTTAATTCTTTATAGTTTGCTAAGACGATATCACTGAATTCATTCATCTTTTCATATTCATCTTTAGTAGTAGATGATTTTAAGATACCTAACTCTTCACTATTTAGATCAAACTTCATAGCTAAATCGATATCACCAACATATGGAATTACTTCATATAATAGATCAGCTAGTTCATAATCCGTCTTACTTGATAGACGATCTTCTAACTTATAGATATCGATACGATCTAATAATTTACATACATAACTGATAGCTTCACTAGAAGCATTGGTCTTCTCTAATAGATTTAGAATATAATCGACTTCTTCAGATTGCATCGTTAATAGATTAGCACATTCATATAACTTCGTAATCGCAATATTATGCTTACGTAAGGTATAAACAACATTTAAGACATTATTCTTAACATATTTATCTAAGATATTATTGAAGTCTCTTTCCAAGAATTTGCTAACGGTTAGATTAGCTTCTTCCATCTCACTAACTAATTCTTTTCTTTTATCTTCGATACTCTCTTCACCAGATACGATGACTTCTTCATCATTATTATCCGTTGGTGGATTAAATGATTCTAAAGCTTCGAACATATTTTCTTCATCAACGACATCGTTTTCATCGATTTCTTCTTCGGTTGTTTCTGGTTCTTTTTCAGATTCAGGTTCAGTTTCTTCTTCAGGAGTATCATCGGCTACTCTTAGTTTACCAATAGCACCAATTTCATCCTCTTCAACATGATCATCTTCATTGATACCTTCTGGTTCAAATACTGGGATGATGTCATCAACTGGAGGTACTTCAGATATTTCTGGTTCTTCCTCAGGTTCGGTTTCTTCTTCATCATCCTTTAGATTTAAGGTAAGACCTTCACCTTCATCATCATCTTCTTCATCAGCATTAACTGGTGTTGATACAGGATTAACATCATCAAGTTTAATGGTCTCGATTGGTTTAGTTTCCTCTTTTGCATCTTCTTCATTATTGATTACTGGTTCTAACATACCTTCATCATTAGTTAAAGATTCTTCGATGCTCTTACTCTTTTCAAGTAAGTCATTAGCTTGATTGATGATATCATCGATCTCTAAAGTAACAGTGGCATCATCATCATGAGCTTCTCCTGATCCTTCTTCAATATCATCATAATCAGCAATATTAAAGCTAGATAGATCGATATCACCATCATCCAATTGCTCATTGATATAATTACTTAATTCATCAATATCTGATGAATTACTAATCTCATCAATCTCTTCAAATATTGAACCATCGATAACATTAGTGATATCAACATCATTATCTTCATTACTAGAACTTATCAAACTCTCTTGTGGTTCTGTTTCTATATAATCTTGTAAGTCTTCAACATGAGCTTCAGAGAAATCAATAATCTCCATAATCTTACTCTCATAATAACCTTCTAAGATATGATCTTTTTCTAAAGTAGCTTCTAAAGCTAAACGTTTTTCTTTTAAAGATACAAGTTCATTCTTTAAACGATGAGCTTTATCCGTTAAAGCAACAATCTTTTGACTTTGTTGTGCAATTAAAGACTTCTTCTCTACTATCTTATTATTAATCTCTTTACTTCCAACGACTAATAATTCTTTAAAGTCTTTGGAACCAAATTTATTTTTTAAATCATTTAAATCGTTCTCTAGAGTAGATATTTCATTTTCTAAAGATGATATCGTTTGTCTTGATTCTTCAACATTAGATCGATATTCACTTGCTAATTGAACTCTTTCATCCATCTTTTCTTTAACAATCGTTAAACTATTTTCCGTTGAAGCCTTATGACTTTTAATACCATTAATAACGGTTCTTAGATTGTCATTTATTACTTTAATCATCTTTTCCATAATAAAATACCTTCCTATTCTCTATATTTGATTATAACAAAATTATATTATTGTGTAAACAAATTTTTAATAATTGTTCTAATAAAAACCTTTTTCTCTATATATTATTAGGAGTGGTTTCGATGTATGATATGGTTATCAATATTATTAGTAGATTTGGTTATATTGGAATTCTTTTATTAATTGCTATTGAGAATATCTTTCCTCCTATTCCTTCAGAAGTTATTTTAACTTTTTCGGGATTTGTAGCTAAAGATGCTAATCTAAGTATCATTCTTATTATTATATTTGCTACCATAGGTTCTCTTTTAGGAGCTATTATCTTATATCTATTAGGTTATATTTTAAATACAACTTTTTTTTCTAAAGTGGTTGATACTAAATTAGGACATATCTTACATTTGGATAAAGAAGATATCAATAGAAGTATTGAGGTCTTTAAAAGAAAAGGATATCGATCAGTATTCTTTGGAAGACTCATACCTATCGTAAGAAGTTTGATATCGATACCTGCTGGGATGATGAAGATGGATATGAAAGTATTTCTAATATTAACGACATTGGGTTCATTGCTATGGAATACGATTCTAATTATTATCGGTATGATCGTTGGTAAGAACTATTTATTAGTTGCTAACTTTATAAGTAAATATTATAAATTATTATTAGTAATCTTAATTATGTTTTATATCTTAATAAAAGTTTTTAAAAGAAATAGGATTAAAGTCATTAAGCGTTTTTGATTAACATAATTCAAATAACCTCCATATAATACATTGAAAAAGGAGGTTATTTTTTTGAAAAGATTTTTGGTTGCATTAAGCATTTTAATCATCTTAATTGGTTTAACAATAATCTGTTTCATAATGGAAGATAAATCTAATAAGGAGGGTAATATTAAATTAAAGGTAGCTGAAGTTACCCATTCGGTATTCTATGCTCCATGGTATGTAGCATTACATAATGGTTATTTGGATGATTTTGATATCGAACTAGTATTAACTAGTGGAGCTAATAATGTAGCAGCAGCTGTGTTATCTGGAGATGCGGAGATTGGTCTTTGTGGACCGGAAGCTACGATCTATGTTTATAAGGATAATAAGGATGATTATCTCAAGACATTTGCTGGTCTTACCAAAAGAGATGGTCAATTCCTAGTATTACGTAATGATATCAAATATGATAGTTTTGAAGATATCGAAAGTAAAACGATTTTAGCTGGACGTAGTGGTGGTATGCCTTTGATCAACTTCACCAATGCCTTAAAGATGCAAGGACTTCATAATGTTGATATCGATACTTCCGTAGAATTTGCTAATCTATCAGCAGCATTTATTGCTGGTCAAGGTGATGGTGTCAATCTATTTGATGATAGTGTAACCTTTATACTACGCTTATG
>CANQQK010000049.1 GCA_947626015.1 uncultured Bacilli bacterium
GGTGGAGATATCGATACGGATAGGGTTAGTAATTTTATCGTCAATGATATAAAAAGTGAAAATGTTAAAGGAATAACCTTTGATCGTTTTGAAAAATAAGGAAGTGTCGAAGTTGGATTTACTAGAGTATGAAAAAGAATTATATGATCAAGGAATCAATTTAATAGCTGGTGTTGATGAAGTTGGTAGAGGGCCATTATGTGGACCTGTTGTAGCTTGTGCTTGTATATTACCTAAGAATTATCAATTAGATGGCCTTAATGATTCTAAGAAACTATCCGAAAAGAAAAGGGAGAAGTTTTATGATATTTTAATTAAGGATGCTATATCTTATGGTATTGGTATTATATCACCTAAAAGAATTGATGAAATCAATATCTATGAAGCTACCAAAGAAGCTATGTATGAAGCTATCAATAATTTAAATCCGAAACCAGAACATGTCCTAATCGATGCGATGCCATTATCTTTAGATATCCCTTCAACTTCAATTATTAAAGGGGATGCTAAAAGTCTATCGATTGCCGCTGCATCTGTAATTGCTAAAGTAACAAGGGATCATATGATGTATGATCTTGATAAAAAATACCCCGAATATGGTTTTAAATCTCATAAAGGATATCCGACCAAGAAACATATTGAAGCTGTTAAACAATATGGGGTTTTAGATTTTTATAGATTTACTTTTTCGCCAATAAGTGATTTAATTAATAAAGATAGTGAGGATTTGTATGATAAAAAAAATAGTAACTAATAGAGTTATATTAAATGCTTTTATTTTAACAATGTTTACCTTTATAACCGAGATGGTTGTTCGTTTATTTACGGAAGCATCGCTTACGGATATTGCTGTGTTTAGGATATTTATTAGTTCGCTTATGTTATCTTTAATATGGAGTTTTTTAGCTCATTTCCTACCTAAATTAGGCGCTAGAATTATGAATATTATCTATATTATTTTTGTAAGTGTATATTCCTTTATCGAATTTGGCTTATTTAATTTCTTGGGATTTTTTATGGGTGTAGGTAATTCGGAACAAGGAACCAAGGTCTTAGGTTATATTCGTGATTTTATGGCCGCTTTAGAACCTAAGTATTATCTTATATTAGGTGTTGGTGTTTTATTTATTTTATATTATGTAATTATTGATCGTCTTATTATGAAAAACAAGAAAAGAAATGATGAACTATCATTATTACAAAAAGGATATATTGAAGTGGTTACGATAGTTGTTATCTTACTATTATGTGGAGGATATTACCTTACTATTCGTAGTGAAAAGATGCAAAATGAATTACAAACTGATAGTAACTATGCTCTATGGTTATATCCAGAAAATTCTAATCTAGCAGTTAATAATTTTGGTGTCTTGATGTATGGTTTTTCCGATATTAGAAGTTCTATTTTAGGAATTGATGCTAATGATGTTGCTAAGTTGTATAAACAAAAGGAAAAAGAAAAGGATAAGGACGATGAAGTTGTTCCTGTCGATTATCAAAGACATATCGATGATACAGCTTGGATAAAATTAAATGAGAATACTAAAGATGAAAATTTAAAAACTTTAAATGATTATTTTATGAATCGAAAGATTACTCCTAAAAACGAAATGACAGGAATCTTTGAAGGTAAGAATCTGATTCTTATACTAATGGAATCGGTTAATGAAATATCTATACTAAATCAAGAATATTTCCCAACTCTATATAAGTTATACCATGAAGGTATATCATTTACTAATAACTATACACCTCGTAATAATTGTTCTACAGGTAATAATGAGTTGACTTCGTTATCTAGTATGTTTACGATTAACAATACTTGTACAGCTAATCGTTATGTTAATAATAAATACTATCAAGGTGCTTTCTATATGTTTAGAAATAAAGGGTATAGTGCTACTAGTTATCATGATTATACGGAACAATATTATCAAAGAACGAAGATGCATCAAAGCTTAGGATCAGAAAAATTCTATAGTGTTACAGATTTAGGTATGACCTATAATCCTAAGTATGAGGAATGGCCTGATGATGCTGATATGTTTAAACATGCTAAGGATTTCTATATGAAGGATGATAAATTCTTTGCTTATTTTGCTACAGTATCTACTCATCAAACATATAATGTTCCTAGTGAACTAGGAGATCGTTATCGTGAGAAATATGAGAAACTTGGTTATTCTACTACTTTAAGCAGATACTTATCAAAGATGCAAGTATTGGATGAAGCTATGGCAGAATTGCTTTCTGAACTTGAAAGTGAAGGCAAACTTGAGGATACAGTTATTGCGATGTTTGGAGATCATTATCCTTATGGACTTAATGACAAACAAATAAATGAATTCATGGAAAAGAATAATGCCGGTTATGAAGTTAATCATATTTTGCGTAAGAGAAACGATATTGACAGGATACCGATGTTAATATATAATGCTGGAATGGAGCCGATGGTCGTTGATCAATATACATCTCTTTTGGATTTATTACCAACTTTGATGAATATGTTTAATTTGGATTATGATC
Organism: uncultured Bacilli bacterium; assembly: GCA_947626015.1. GTDB lineage: Bacteria > Bacillota_I > Bacilli_A > RF39 > UBA660 > CAG-582. The sequence goes on from CANQQK010000049.1 coordinate 2,527, forward strand.
CAAGACTTTATATGGGAACTGATATCTTCTCTGATGACCATGCATCACGTGTTGTCTTTGCTGATGGCTCATGGCAAGATGAGAATGGATATTATTATGCTCCGGGAAGTAAGATGAATTATTTTGGTGATAAGACATATACTAATGAAGAATTAAAAGAGATTAATCTTGAGATCAAAGAGCGTCAAAAGATGAGTGCTTCGGCTATTGAAAATAATTATTATAAATATTTGTTTGAAGGAATAGAGAAATATAAAGTAACAACAACTATTCCAACAACTGTAATGCCAGATAATGTCGCAGATAATAATGAATAATATACAACGAAAGAGAGGATAAGCACATGAAATTAGTAATAGTGGAGTCTCCAGCTAAGACACATACTATTGGAGCTTATTTAGGTAGTGAATATAAAGTAGTATCTAGTAAAGGTCATATCCGTGACCTTTCTACTACTGGTAAATATGGATTAGGTGTCGATATTGATAATGATTTTAAACCTAATTATATTCCTATACCAGGTAAGAAAAAGGAAATATCCTCTTTAAAAAAGGATGTTAAAGAAAGTGATTTTGTTTATTTAGCAACCGACCCAGACCGTGAAGGAGAAGCTATATCATGGCATCTATATGATACCTTAGGTCTTAAGGATGATGAGTATGTTCGTGTTGTTTTTAATGAAATAACGGAACCGGCTGTTAAAGAAGCCTTTGCTCATTCACGTAAGATTGATATGAATTTGGTTAAATCTCAAGAGACACGACGTATTTTGGACCGAATTATTGGTTTTCGTCTATCTAAACTAATGCAATCCAAGACTGGTGGTAAAAGTGCGGGACGTGTTCAATCAGTAGCGCTTAAATTAATTGTTGATCGTGAAAGAGAGATTGAAAGCTTTATTCCTGAAGAATATTGGGAGATTACAGCCAAGTTTAAAGACTTTGATGCTAGTCTTACGAAATATCAAGGTGAAAAGATTAATATTACATCTGAACGTGAAGCTCAAGATGTTTTAGATCATTTAAGTAATGATTATAAAATCGTTAATATTGAGCAAAAGGAGAAGAGCAAAAAAGGAATTATGCCTTTTACGACATCAACTCTTCAACAAGCTTGTATCAATAAATTTAATTTTAATTCATCGAAGACGATGAGAATTGCCCAAAAGCTATATGAAGGTATCGATATTGGTAGTGAAACCGTCGGTTTAATTACTTATATGCGTACGGATTCAACACGTTTATCTCATCTTTTTATCGATGCGGCATTTGAATATATCGAGAAAAACTTTGGACCAGAGTATAAGGGTGTTGTAAAAAAGGGTAAGAAAAACGATAATGTTCAAGATGCTCATGAAGCTATTAGACCTACAAGTATTACGCGTACACCGGAATCGATGAAGAAATATTTATCCAATGATGAATACAAAATCTATTCGATTATCTATGCTCGTGCTTTAGCATCACTAATGGCTGATGGTAAGGTATTAGCAACGACCGTCCTTTTAGATAACAATGATTATGAATTCAAGGTTACTGGTCAAGTTCAAATCTTTGATGGTTATTTAAAGGTATATGGCGATTATTCAGTATCTAATGATATCATTTTACCAGACTTTAATAAATTTAATGGCATTGTCAGTACCGATGAAGTCTTAAAGGAACAAAAGTTTACCAAACCGGTATCACGTTATACCGAAGCAACTTTGATCGAAGAGATGGAGAAGTTAGGTATTGGTAGACCTAGTACTTATGCTAAAACGATGGAAACCTTAAGAGATCGTGAATATGTTACGGTTGAGGATAAGAAATTCCACCCTACAGAAGTTGGTATCGTTTCGACGGATAAATTACAAGAATTCTTTGGTAATATTATCAATGTTGAATATACCGCTAATATGGAAAGTGATTTGGATAAGATCGCCGATGAAGATATGGATAACATTGTTGTCCTAAAGAATTTCTATTCTGAGTTTGAGCCATTGGTTAAAAAGGCTTTTGAGAATATGGAAAAGACGCAACCAAAGACGACAGGAGAGATGTGTCCTGAGTGCGGTAGTGAACTTGTAATTCGTAAGGGTAAGTTTGGTGAATTTGTTGCTTGCAGCAATTATCCAACTTGTAAATACATTAAAAAGGAAGAAAAGAAAGTAACGATTGCTTGTACTTGTCCAAAGTGTGGTGGTAATATCGTTGAGAAAAAGACCCGTCGTGGTAAGATTTTCTATGGATGCGATCACTATCCTAAGTGTGATGTTGCTTTGTGGGATAAACCAACTGGTAATTTATGTCCCAAATGTCAAAGCATGCTTGTTATAAAAAAAGATAAGGTTAAATGCTCAAGCTGTGATTATGTCGAATAATTGATTCTTTTATTGACAAAATGGGGCTTAAAGCATATAATTTAAGTATCTTTTGTATGGAAGACCCGACTTAATAATTAAATATGAAAGAGAAGGCTAGTTGGTGGAAATGCCTCATATGTATTATTTTGATAACACTTCCAAAAATACAAAACGCTTGTTAAGCGATATAAAACGATAAAGAGTACCTATGTAAAGTAAGGTGGCACCGCGGAATTATTTTCGTCCTTACATTATATAGGTTTTTTTATTTATATAGGAGGATTTATGATAACGAAACAAAAAGGAACTTATGATATCTATGGCGAAGAAGCCAAAAAACGTGCTTATGTCGATGAAATCTTAGATTCATTATGTGAAAAATATAATTATGGTTATATTGAAACCCCAGTATTTGAAGCTAGTGAACTATTCCATCGTGGTGTCGGGGAAGCTACCGATATGGTTCAAAAGGAAACCTATGACTTTAAAGATCGTGGCGATAGAATGCTTACCTTAAGACCAGAGGGAACAGCGGGGGTTGTTAGATGGTTTATTGAAAATAAACTCTATGGTAATATGTCTGAACCAGTTAAGGTTTACTATAATGCTAAGATGTATCGCTATGAAAGACCTCAAAGTGGTCGTAATCGTGAATTTACGCAATGGGGATTCGAATGCTTTGGTAGCGATGATGTGATGAGTGATGCGGAAGTAATATCTTTAGCTTATAATGCTTATCGCTTATTGGGTTTAGATAATATTGTGGTTAGGATCAATTCTTTAGGTGATGATGAATCACGTAATCGTTATCGTGATGCTTTACTTGATTATTTAAAGCCAAGAATTAATGATCTATGTGAAGATTGTCAAAAACGTTTAGAAAAGAATCCTCTTCGTATCCTTGATTGTAAGGTCGATGCTGATAGTGATATTATCAAAAATGCTCCAAAGACGATCGATTATTTAAATGATACCTCAAAGGAACGTTTTGATAAATTAAAGGATCTATTAGATCTAATGGATATCAATTATGAGGTTGATGTTAATCTTGTAAGAGGTTTGGATTATTATAATCATATCGTTTTTGAAATCGTCCTTAATGATTCTTATGCCCTTGGTGGTGGGGGAAGATATAATGGCCTTGTGGAAACCTTAGGGGGACCAAATATTCCTGGTGTTGGTTTTGCAATGGGTTATGATCGTACGCTTCTTGCTATGGAAGAAGAAGGTGTCCATATTCCAATCAATGATTCTATCGATATCTATCTTCTATATGTATCTTCATCAGAAAAGGATACTGCAGCTTATCTAGCGCAAGATTTAAGACTTAATGGTTTTGTCTGTGAAACCGATATGATGTCTAAGAGTTTAAAAGCTCAATTTAAGAGTGTTGATCGTTATAATGCAAAATATTTTATCGTTTTAAATGATGAAGATTTAAAAGATAATATGGTAACGATTAAAGATAATAAGACCAAAGAAGAAGAAAAAGTTAATATTAATGATTTAGTAGATTATTTAGATATGCATATGTAAAAGGAGTTTATATGAAAAAGATAAATAATACAGATTTAAATATCAATAATTTAGGTGAAACAGTAACCCTTTATGGGTGGGTTGCTAAGAAAAGAGATTTAGGTGGTTTAGTATTTATCGATTTACGAGATCGTTCAGGTATTATTCAACTTACGATTCGTCCAGAAAATAAATGCTATGATTTAGCCACTAGCTTAAAGAATGAATATGTTATTAAAGTTACGGGTAAGGTTATCGAAAGAGAAAGTAAGAATAGTAAGATGGCGACAGGTGATATTGAAATCGATGTTTCTTTACTAGAATTGCTTACTACTTCTGAAGAATTACCATTTGCTTTAGATGATAATACGACAGCTTTGGAAGATACACGTTTAAAATATCGTTATCTTGATTTAAGACGTAATGATTTAAAGGAAAAGATTGTTACTCGTAGTAAGATTACGATGGCTGTAAGAGAATATATGGATCAAAATGGTTTCCTTGAAATTGAAACCCCTGTACTATGTAAGTCTACTCCGGAAGGAGCAAGAGATTATTTGGTACCATCTAGAGTTAATCCAGGTAAATTCTATGCTTTACC
>CANQQK010000050.1 GCA_947626015.1 uncultured Bacilli bacterium
ATCTTTACTGGTAAGACTTTTGTTTTAACCGGAGCTTTAAAATCGATTACTCGTGATGAAGCTAAGGAAAAAATCGAATCCCTTGGTGGTAATACATCATCTTCCGTATCGAAAAAGACCGATGTTGTTATCTGTGGATCCGATCCGGGAAGCAAATATGATAAAGCAATCGAATTAGGTATTGAGATTTGGGATGAAGATAAATTTTTAGAGATGCTTTAGAGCATCTCTTCTTTCAAAATAAGCTAAAATACTTCCTTAATGTAAATTGATTAATCATATATAATGTAGTATACTTATAGTACTTATTGAGGTGAAATAACTAATGAAAAAGTTAAAAAGATTTTATAAAAATAATCGAATTTATTGCATCTTGATGTTAGTTTCTTTTTTATGTTTTGTTCTTATGGGATCTGCTGTTGTAATCTATTTCTTACATCAAGCATCTACAAGTCCATATGCTTTAAGATTAGATCATATTGAGGATTATCCAGTTGATAAAGAACTTGAAGAATTAAGGAAGTATTATAAAGATGAATTAAAAGTAAAGGATGTTAATGTTCGTTTACAAGGAAAGATTATCTATATAACTGTAGAAGTTGATCCATCTAAGACCTTAGAAGATATGCAAAAGATGGGTGTTGATAGCTTAGATAAATTAACGGAAGATCAAAAGTCTTTCTATGATATTCAATTCTCCTTTCAAAGAGAAGGATATGCATCTTATGAAGGTAGTAAATCATCTTCAAAAACGGTTATTACCTGGGCTAATTATGATTTAAATAATATATCATCTACGACGACCACAACGAAGAAGAAATAGGTGATTGTTAATGAGTAAAGTAAAAAGAATAATCATCATCGCGATAATATCTTTATTGGTATTAGGTGGTGTTGGTTTTTGGTTGTTCAATATCTTCGTCGATGAAAACTCTTTATCGATCGATGAAAAGAAATGGATCGATGCTAATAATAACAATGTTATATCACTATCGATACCTAATGACTTACCAGTATTTGGTTCTACGGGAGCTGGCGTTTTCTTTGATTTTTCTAATTCCTTAAAACAAGATTTAGGTTTAAATATCAATGATAATACCGTATCTTATCTATCTAAGAATGACGGTTATGGTTTTGCTATCAAGGATGAATATGATGCTAATAATCTATTATTATATAAAGATCATTTTGTGCTTGTAAGTCGTGAAGCTGGTTTAATCGATGATATCGATACGATACCTGCATTAAAACCATCGGTTTTGAATACTTCAATCGATAAGGTAGCAGCCTATTTTGATACTAATAAGGATAACTTTGTAAGTGCGGAATCCTATACCAAGATTACCGAAGGTTTAGGTAATGGTACGATTAAATATGCTTTAGTACCCCTAAATGAATATAAGGATGAACTTATTGCTAATAATATCAATGTTTTAGCACATGTATCTGATTTAAATCGTTATTATTATTTAAATTTAGGTAATGATGAAAATCTTAATTCCATTATTACGAAACATTTTAATTCTTGGAAAGAAAAATCATTTAAAAAATCATATAATGAAAATAATTATAAATTATTTATCAATACTTTAAATATCAGTGAAGCTGATGAAGATACTTTAACAAGTAAAGCTTATAAATATGGTTTTGCTGAAATAAAACCATATGAAGTATTATCCAATAAGGAATATGGTGGTATTATTGCGGCTTATCTTCATGACTTCTCAGAATTTGCTAATGTCGAATTTATCTATAAGAAATATAATACCGCTAATGATTTAGCTGTAGCAGCTTTAGAGGGTAATATCGATCTTTATTATAATTATTATAATTTAGTGACGAATTTTGTCGATTCAGGAGCTTTAAGAGATGTCGATTATTATGTTATTGCTGATAATGATATCGAATTAAGTTTGGATAGTTTAAATGGTCTTAAGGGATATACGGTTAATGTTTTAAAGGATTCATATATCTATGATGAACTTAGTAAGATTGATGGTATTGTTGTTGAAACCTATGACTCATTTAAAGAGTTAAAGAGATTAGTAAAAAAAGATAATATTATTGTTTTAGATGATGCTAGTTTCGATTATTATATCAATAATATTAGTGAAGATTATAGTGTCCGTTATCGTGGACGTCTTGATGGAACTTATTATACTTATCGTTATGCTAATGGAACAGATACCTTCTATAAATTATTTGGGGTTTATATGAAGACTTTGGATCCTAAAGATTTATTGAATGAAGGTATAAGTAGTTATATTGAAGTTCAAAAGAGTGGTCGTATTGTTACGACGATTGCGATTATCGTTTTAATCCTTGTTGGTTGTGGTATATGTTTGATCTTCTATTATCGTAAAAAGATCGTTGCGATTAAACTTAATACGAAGGTTAAGAAGGATGATAGGTTGAAATATATCGACTTATTAACATCCCTAAAGAATCGTAATTACTATAATGAAAAGTTAGATGTATGGAATAAGAATACGATTTATCCACAAGCATGTATCGTGATGGATATCAATAATTTAAAGGAATTAAATGATACTCTAGGTCATGAAGAGGGAGATAAACTTATTCAAGCAGTAGCTAATGTATTGATCAAATTACAACTCGATAATACCGAAGTTATAAGAACTGATGGGGATGAGTTTATGATTTATACCATTGGTTATTCGGAGAAACAAATTCTTTCCTATATCAAAAAGTTGATGAAGGAATTCGATCGAATTAAGTATGAATATGGTATATCGATTGGTTTCAGTATGATCGAAGATGATACGAAACTTGTTGAGGATGCCTTTAATGATGCGTGCGTCCAAATGCGAAAGAATAAAATGTTGGCTGAGGTAGAAAATGACAAAAAAGAGTGAGCGTGTTTTTCGTAAAACTTTAGAGAGATTGAAAAACTATATTTCCAAGATTTGGGAAATTATTAAAAAGCCCGAGGTAGCAATCTTGCCTGGACAACTTGCTTTCTTCTTTTTGTTATCTTTAGTACCTATGATTACTTTATGTGGTTATGGTGCTGGTTTATTCAATATCAATTTTGAAAATATCGTTGATCTATTGCGGGAAGTTATTCCAGGTGGTGTTAATGATCTAATACCATATATCAATGGTAATACGATCGACTTTAAACTAGCGGTAATCTTTATCTGGATGTTCTATCTTGCTAGTAATGGATGTAATTCCGTTATTTTGATCAGCAATCAAATATATGGTATTCCGCAATCCAACTTCTTTAAAAGAAGAGTTAAAGCGATCTTTATGACCATTGCTATTGTGCTTCTAATCTTCTTTATGCTTTTAGTACCAGTATTTGGTAATAAGATTGTTGCTATCATTAGTGCTTTAAATCTTGGTAAGGTAGGAGATATCGTCGTATCGGTCATTAAGTATTTAAAGGGGCCACTTGTTTGGGTCATCATGTTTGTCTTTATTCGTACCCTTTATGAGGTTGCTCCTGACCGTGTACGTAAGAACAGTCATTTGAATACGGGTTCCGTCTTTGCTACGATTGGTTTTGTAATCGTTACCGAAGTATATCGCATGATTGCTAACAATATGACGACTTACAATATCTTCTATGGAGCATTGTCCAATATCGCGGTCCTTATGTTGTGGTTATACTTTATCTCATTTGTATTCGTTATTGGTCTTTCTCTAAACTATGGTGAAGAAAGAGAACAAAAGGTCTTGGATAAAACAGGAGCCTTAAAGATTGTTAAGAATCGTTAAAGAGTAGAAATACTCTTTTTTCTATGTTATAAATGCGCTTATTTTGTTATAATTATTTTAGTTGGGAGTATTGGTTATGAATGTTTTGGAAGTAAGAGATATGAATATATCGATCGAACTTAATGGTACGATCACCTCAGTTATTGGTCCGACATCTTCGGGAAAAACTTTTCTTTTAAAAAAATTATGTAATATCTATCCCAATCGGGATATCTTTATCGATGATGTTAATATCAAAGAATATGATCTTAATTTCTTAAGAAATAATATCGTTGTAGTCTTCAACGATAATCATTATAATTGTGAATATGTTGCCGAAGAACTATATTTCTATTTGGATAAACTCGGTTATCGTGTTGATGAGATTACGAAAAAGATTGAAATGATTGCTAAGTATTTTAAGATCAATGATCTACTTTCTATGCGCATCGATAATATTACGACGGATTATCGTATCTTGGTAAAAATCTTATCCTTCCTAATCATTAAACCTAAGATTATTGCTATCGATAATCTCTTTGGTTATCTTACTAAGGAGATGAAAAGTAGCATCATTCGTTATATTAAAAATCATAATATTACTTTGATAAATGTTACTAATGATACGGAAGAATTATTGCTTGGTGATAGTGTCATCATCATGCATGAAGGTAAAGCCTTATTATCCTCATCAACAAAGAGTGCCTTAGAAGGCAATAGCATTCTTCCATATTTAGGTTTACGTCTACCTTTCTTGGTCGATATGTCCCATAATCTAATGCTTTATGGCTTAGTCGATAAGATCTATTATGATAAAAGAAAGTTGGTGGATAAGATATGGAAGTAGTTTATACATATGATGAATTAAAGGATTTCGAAGAAGGTAAAATCAATGCTTTATATGGTGATGTCATCGATCTTATTCATCGTGAATATGAGATTAATGGTATCATCTATGATGAAAAATGGACGGTTAAGAGGTTTTTAAATGGGCATTCCTTTTTTAAGAATAAAAGGATGGAGAGTGTCTTCAATTATTTAGAGTTAAGTTTAAAGATCTTAAATCATCGTTTAGCAGATCTTTCAAAGACAGATTTTAAGTTTGTATTACTAGCATATTTATTATTAAACAATATGAAAATAATAATATTCGATTATTTTGAAGTTGGTTTATCATATCAAGATCGTAAGCGTCTTTATCGAATATTAAAGAATATGAAGAAGGATGGCATAACGATTATCTATATCAGTAAGGATATCGTTTATATGAATCAATTTGCGGATAATATTACGATTATGAAAGATCAAGAAATCTGTTTTCAAGGAGCTTTTAAAGATATTCATGAACATCGTGATCTTTTAAGTGAATTACCAGAGATATATGCTTTCATTGATTATGCGAATTCTAAGGGAGCAAGACTTGATTATACCTTAGATAGTAAAGAGTTATTAAAGGATATTTATAGGAGTGTTTATTGATGAGATATCTAATAAGTGTTAGTTATGATGGTTCAAAACTATATGGTTTTCAACGTTTGCTTCATCACAAGACTGTCCAAGGAGAATTGGAAAGAGTTTTAACGAAGATCAATAAGACGATCGTTTATGTTAAGGGTGCCGGAAGAACGGATCGTGGGGTTCATGCTAGGGATCAAAGAGTGCATTTCGATTTAAATGTCGATATTCCTACTGATAGATTAGTGATTGCTATGAATAGCATGTTAGATCCCTCTATTCATGTGAATGATGCGACTATTGTTGATAAGGATTTTCATGCGCGTTTTGATGTTAAGAAAAAGACTTATGAATATATTATTAATGTTGGGGAATATGATCCTTTGATCAATGATTATGTTTATAACTATAATCATCCCTTGAATATCACTAAGATGAAGGCGGCTTCCAAGGTCTTATTAGGAGCTCACTCCTATAAAGCTTTTACATCGGGAGAGAGGGAATCATATAATTCGATCATCTATGATATAAAGATCAAAAAAGTAGGAGATTTAATATATCTTCGTTTTACGGGTAAAAGTTTTTATCGCTATATGGTTCGTAACTTAGTAGGAGCTTTAATGCTCGTTGGTGAAGGTAAGTTAAATAGGGAAGATATTCTTAAAATGATCGATAATGATAAGAATAATATTACTTACCCTACAGCACCTGCTAATGGCCTATATCTCTTAAAAATTGAATATTAGTGCTAAATCCTTCGTAAAATGCTAAAAAGCGTTAAAAAGTGTTTGACATTTACAAACCATTAGCATATAATTTTAACTGGTACATTTTTTAAATTCTCGATCGATTAGATGTGGGAAGTCTATGAGAAAAAGATTTATGAAAGGGATTAAAAATATGAAAAATACATACATGCAAAAAAAGGAAACTGTAGAACGCAAATGGTATGTTATCGATGCTAGTGACAAACCACTTGGTAGAGTTGCTACAAAAGCTGCTACTTATTTAAGAGGAAAACATAAGGTTACTTATACTCCATATGTTGATTGTGGCGATTACATCATCATTACTAATGCTAGTAAGGTTAAACTAACTGGTAATAAGTTAAATGATAAGATGTATTATGATCATTCTGGATATCCAGGAGGATTAAGAGAACGTAATGCAAAAACAATGATTGAAAATTATCCTGTTGAAATGGTTGAAAGAGCTGTTAAAGGAATGCTTCCAAAAGGTCCTCTAGGACGTCAAATGTATAAGAAGTTATTCGTTTATGCTGGTGAAGAACATAACCAACAAGCTCAAAAGCCAGAGAAACTTGATTTATAGTAGGAGGGTAAGTTATGAATAAGAAAGTTATTACTGCTAGTGGTAGAAGAAAATCTAGTACAGCACAAGTTAAGATGGTTCCAGGAACTGGTAAAATTATCGTTAATGGAAGAGATGTCAATGAATACTTACCATTCGAAGTATTAGTAATGGATTTAAAACAACCATTGATTGCTACCAATAATGAAAATACCTTTGATATTACTGTTACTGTCAGAGGTGGTGGATTCTCTGGACAAACTGGAGCAATTCGTTTAGCTATTACTAAGGCTTTATTGGAATATGATTCAACAACTGATGCTTCTTCTGAAACTTCATATCGTAAGATTTTAAAAGAAGCTGGATTCATTACTCGTGATCCAAGAGTTAAAGAACGTAAGAAATATGGTCTTAAGAAAGCTCGTAGAGCACCACAATTTAGTAAACGTTAATATTTTTGCATTAGAAAGCTCATTTATGAGCTTTTTTT
>CANQQK010000051.1 GCA_947626015.1 uncultured Bacilli bacterium
TTTGATTATCTAACTCGTGCCAATAATTTAATCAAAGATATTAATTTGGAATTAGAGGTTATTAGTATTGAATCCAAGATTGATGAAGAGATAAGAGAATCATTTGAAAAAGAACAAAGAGATTTAATATTAAAACAAAAGGTAGCTAAACTCAATGAGGAATTAGGTATTAATACGGATAAACAAACTGAGGTATCTCATTATCGAAGTCGTATTGATAAGATGGATATTAATCCTAAAATCAAAGCTAAATTATTTGATGAAGTTAAAAAGTATGCTTATACGTCGGATTATAGTCCTGATTCATCTGTAATTAGAAATTATTTGGATACGATTATTGATCTTCCATGGAATACTTTTTCTAAGGACGAACCTGACTTAGATAAGATTAAAGCAACCTTGGATAAAAATCATTATGGACTTGAAAGTGTTAAAGAGCGTATCTTAGAATATATTGCTATTAAGAAGAAAGCTAGTAATGTCAATGCCCCAATTCTATGTTTGGTAGGTCCTCCTGGTGTTGGTAAGACCACCTTGGGTATTTCCATTAGTTCAGCACTTAATAAGGAATTTTATAAGATTAGTGTTGGAGGATTAAATGATGCTTCCGAACTTACAGGACATAAAAGAACATACCTTGGTTCTTCTCCTGGTAAGATTATGCAAGGTATCAAGAAATGTGGTACTTCCAATCCCGTCATCCTTATCGATGAGGTTGATAAGATCATCAGTGACTTTAAGGGTGATCCTTCAGCAGTGCTTTTAGATATACTTGATCCAAATCAAAATAAAAGTTTTATCGATAACTATATCGAAGAACCATTTGATCTATCAAAGGTATTATTTATCTTGACTGCTAATGATGTCCATAATATACCAGCAGCATTGCGTGATCGTTTAGAAATCATTGAAATTAACTCTTATACCGAGTTTGAGAAATTAGATATTGCTAAGAGCTATATCATTCCTAATATTCAAGAGGAGTATGGCATTTCTAAATACAAGATTGCTGATAAGGATATCTTAAAGATTATCAATGATTATACCAAGGAATCTGGTGTTCGTGAGTTAAGAAGAATCTTAGAGAAGATCTTCCGTAATATTACTATCAGTGAGGTTAAAGCAAAGACGATTAAATGGAGCATGCTAGAAAAGATATTAGGGCCCCAAAAATATCATAACTCAGTAAGTAAGAATAACTATCCGGGTTCGGTATGTGCCTTGGGTGTATCTCCTTATGGTGGGGTTTTAATCCATTTTGAATCCATCCTTTTGAGTGGGGAAGAAGGAATTACGATTACGGGTAATGTTGAAGATAGTGTCAAAGATAGTGCTAATATTGCCTATAAATATGTTTTGAGTATGGCGGAGCGTATCCATTTAAATACGAAGAGAATTAAAGGTCAAACCATTCATATCAATGCTTTAGATTATGGCATCAAAAAGGATGGGACGAGTGGGGGAATTGCTTTAGCAAGTGCGATCATCTCCCTTATCTTAGATGAGTGCGTTGATCCTTATACCTGTTTTACCGGTGAGATGAGTCTTCATGGTGATGTTTCCAAGGTTGGTGGAGTTAAGGAAAAGATTATCGGTGCTTTTAACTCCGGATATAAACGCGTCTTCATACCTGAAGATAACTCGGTTGATCTTTTAACGGTACCCGAAGAGATTAAAAATAAAATTGAAATTATCCCCGTTAAAAAATATGAAGAAATTTATCATATTTTATTCAAAGGACATAAGAAGTAATTTATGTCTTTTTTGCTGCATAAATATAACTAGAAAGGACGGTATTATGAAGGATTCAATCAAAGTTAATGAAGTGTGTGTATTTCCTAGCAATATTGCAGATATTACTAGTATCAGTATGGAATGTAATTATGAATGTAATGAAGAGGAAGTAAAAGGAGATTTTCTAATTGAAGGAACATATCGTGCTTATGAATTATCGATCAATCAAGAGAATTTCTCCTATAAGATACCTTTTACTTATACATTTTCTAAGAAGATCATCGATGATAGTGGCACGGTAAATATCAATGATTTCACCTATGAAGTAGATGGTAAAGAACTACATGTCGATATCGAGTATGAAGTATGTGCTGAAGAAAAGGAAGAAGAGGAAAAAGAAGAAGAATTCATCGATGAAGATGCCTTTGATCGTTTTATCTTAGATAATGATAACGATATCGAAATCGTTGATCTAACCGAAGAAGAGTGTGCACCTGAAGAAGTTAATGAAGAAGTACCTCCGGTAGAGGAAGAAAAGCCAATAGAAAAAGAAGAAGAGGAAAAAGTGACTACTAACGAAAATATAACCGATACTATTATGGATAATATGCGTAGTGAAGATGAATATATTACTTATCATATCTATGTTTGTACCGATACGGATACTCTAGAAACTATTGCTAATAAATTTAAGGTATCCATCGATATTATTAAAAATTATAATACAGTTGATAATATCACAGCTGGTTTAAAATTAATCATCCCTGAATGCAATGAATAGACTTAAAAAGATCGGTCAAGTACGCATCATCGATGATGATTATGTTATCAAAGAAGAAGATGATTTAACCACCTTAGAAAACTATTTAAAATCTCGTAATTATGATGGTTTTATCCCCATCATCAAAAGAGAAGATGGTTATAACTATTATCCTTATCTTGAAAGTTATGTCTATGACAAAGAACAATTAGGTAAAGATATTGCGGATAATATGGCTTTACTCCATAATAAAACCTCTTATAAAAAAGAGGTTGGTGAGAAGAAAAATAGCGAAATATATAATAATTTAAATGGTTATATTGCGTACTTAACCGATTATTTTGAAGGTCTTTGTTCGAAATATGAATATATTGAATTTCCATCACCGGCAAATCTATTATTCTTAGCTAATGTTAGTAAGATCTTTGATGCGCTATCTTTTGCTAAAAGGGAACTCGATAATTGGTATAAATTAACCAAAGATAATACCAGTAAAAGGCTTGCTTTAGTTCATGGAAATATATCTTTGGAACATGCTCGTTATGAAAAACAACTATATCTATGTAGTTGGCGTAATGCGCATCTTGAAACACCCATATATGATCTTATAAAGTTTTATCATAATGATTGGTATAAAATGGATTTTACTAATATATTGGATGAATACTTTCAAAAATGTAGTTTACTTGAAGATGAAAAGAAATTATTTTTTATCAATATAACGCTTCCCTTTACGATTACGGAAAAACATCAAGAATTTGCTAATGTCGAAGAAGTAACGAGATTAATCGAATACTTATATCGAACTGAAAAATTAATAGGGCCATATTATCTTGAAAAGGATAATAAAGAGTAAAAAGATTTCTATCAGTAAGATAAAAGTATTTACTCTAAAAGGTAATATAAAAGTAATCAGACTTTGATAAAAGATTAATATGGAAAGACAAATAATAGCAAAAATACTAAATAACCCTCCATGGGGTTTTTTATTTGGGTACATATCATCACCAATATATTTTATTCAAGATAGTGTCATATGTTGTAGATTTATGGTAAATATATATTGTAAAAAAAAACTAATTAAACTATAATATATTTAAGAATAGGAGAGGTTATATGAAAAAGAATGGTTTCATTGCAACGAGTATTCTATATTCCTTCTTTTTAGTATTTATAACACTTTTCGTCGCATTAATAACTAATTATTTACATAATCAAGTTCTTATTTCTGCTATTGATGATTTAGCAAGAGAGACCTTATATTCTATAAATAACCTTAAGTTTTCTGAATTAGAAGTTGGAGAACATATTAAATTTGCTAATATACCATCAGCAGATGGTAGTTATAGTTATGCCTTAAATGAGAATGCTACATGGGTTATTGGTGATATTGTCGTTAATGGTGATAAGAAGACTTATTACTTGTTTAGTGATTTTTCCGCACAAAATACGGTTATTACTCGTAAGATGCCTACTGATCCAGTTGCCTTAAGACATGCTGCTACGATTGATGTTATGAATTTCTTGTCAGAAACTACTAATGGTGATGGATATAAGGACGAAATCTATTTCTATAAAAAAGGTGTTGAAAATAACGTCTTTACCGCTGATGATTTTAAAGTAGGTATCCCAAGAGCAAGCGTTCTTGCTAAGATTAGGGATGCTGAGATCCCTGATAATGTTAAGAGTGAAATCCTTGGCGTTAATGGTGATTATGCGGTATATATTGATTCAAGCGATTTTGGTGGATTTACCGCTGGTACTTACGCCTTACTTCGTCGTTATAACTTCCCAATGGGAGCTATGCAATCCGATTTAATTAGTAAGTATTGTGGGGCGACGTATGATGGTAATATCGTTACGTATTCTGGTAATAATTCTAGTGAGAAAAAGGGATTTGGTTATACGCATGTTGTTGATGAATCCGTTAATAAGAGTGGAGCAATCGATAGCTATGTCGATTATTGTTTACTAGCTTCTCCGGAAAATTATAACCACTTAGCTGCTGAAAAGGTTGTTAGCGGAGATGAAAATAAAAATGATTTGATTACGGAAACCTTCCGTGCTACAACCTATCAATATCGTTTGATGGCCGAGATTACGATTGATGTTCATGCTGAAAACTCCTATATTGCTGGTGGAAGAGGAACCGTTCTTGATCCATATCTAATGACAACGGGGGTGAAGCAAGGATGAAAAAGAATAAAGGATTTGTATTCATCGAAACCATCGTTGTTGTTAGTGTTCTATCGCTAACCCTATTATTGCTTTTCTCATCTTATTCTTATATCTTACGTAAGTCACGTGAGAGGGATGCTTTTGAGACGACCGAGACTATCTATAAGACATATTATACGAAGAGTATTATCGATTCTTTGAAATCCGAAACCAACCCTGAATCAGGAGTTAAACAATATATTAATAAGCATCTAGGAACGGAATGTAAGAAGATGGGAACATATAATAGTTATGTTTGTGTTCCTAAAGAGGATGGGGACTTGCATCAAGTTATCAAAGCATTTGAAGTAGAGAAATTCTATCTTGTTAATCCCGCTGAGTTATATCGCTCTAGTGAACACGATGATTGGTTATTCTTATTTGATGCTACAACAATTGATTATCTTCGTGAACTAGGTGGAGCTCAAGATGTTGATCTCTTAATCGTAAAATATAAGAAGACCTTCAATAAAAATGATGGCAACTATGAGATTATCCATTCTTCTTTGGAGGTGCGCAAATGAAAAATAATAAAGGTATGACGATTATCGAAATCTTGATCAGTGTTGTTATTATATCTTTGTGTTTAACCTTATTATTCTCTTTATTGATTCAAGTACGTAATGAGGAAAATAATAATAATATTCAATCTTCTTTCTTGATCAATCAAGCATCATTTACAAGACAAATTGAAGAGGATATCGTTAACTATGGTATCAAAGCTATAACATCTTGTGAAATTGGGGCAGCTGGAGTTAATACTGAGGTAATTGGTAAAGGTCATGAGAATGATTTTAAATGTATCAAGATTCACTATGCTGCTGATTATATCAAAGATAATGTTGGTTTTATTCTTATCTATAACTATTATAAGACTTATGATTATGAGGATGGTCATTTGGTTGGTAAGGATGCTGCATGGAGTGTATCATATCAAAGAGGAATGTATCGTACCTGTGGTAATAACCGTCAACCGGTTAATAGCACCTGGCAACATGCCACAACTTTGATGCGTGAACTTCCTTCCGAGGTTGATTTACATGATACCCCATATGTCTTATATACAGCAACTACCGGAACAAATGCGGCAAGTCTAGTTATTCCGATCGTTAATCTTGAAGGTGAACACTATGATTTAAATCTAGCATTTACCTTTAATGGTAATGATGACTTCATCTGTAGTGAAGAGACTGGTAAGTTAGAGTGTAAGTGTCAAAGTGCTGATGGTTTATGTTCTAAGACTCTAGTTAAAGAAGATGATGCTTCAACACAAGCTATCAATAATATCGAAAAACTAAGACAACATGTATGTCCTACAGCATAAGTAAGATAAACATAATAACTGAACATAAAAAACGATTTTTAAGCATATAATTTATATCAATGAAAGTATCTTTTAAGATACTTTTTACTTGGAAAAAAATACTTAATCCCCCAAAAGAGATGATGATACTGATAAGAAGATTATAAAGGATGGGAATCTTTATAACACTTAGTAAACTTAATCCACTTGTAAGCTCTAAAATACCGGAAATTAAAGTTTTAATAAAGACATTATTGATAGGTATTAATGAAGATATGACAAAGAAGATGGTAATCGTACCTAAGATATTTAAAAGAATATCGATATTATTAGTAATCGATAAACTGAGATTAAATTTTGGATGTCTTATGGTATTTATATCGTGATTATCCATATGTTTATCCCTTAAAATGATACTAGCAATGATGTTGGATACATACATAATGATCAAGACCTTTATTGATGTAAAAGCGATGATAAAGAAGGGGTTAAAGAAGTAGGAATTAAATAATAACTTTGTAGCATCACTTTCCTTGATATAACCATTATCCAAAAGATTTTTGATATTCTTGGCATTGCTTGGGGTTCCTGAAATCATGCTTAAAAGAAAGATATTGATACCTTCCTTAGGTTGATGGAAGATCATTTCATAGATTCTCCCCAGCATCTTACTGATCATATCCATAATCCCAGAAGAAATGATTAAATCATTTAAGATGAAGGTCGGAAATAAAAGCGGAAATAAGGTTTTAGACCAAACATCGATAGCTCTAATACCAGCCAGCAAAACCTTATTACGATTGACGAAAAAAAGTATACTAATAATAATTATCCC
>CANQQK010000052.1 GCA_947626015.1 uncultured Bacilli bacterium
GATTACTTACCTTATGGAAATTATTATGCCAAGCAAACTTCATCCTTAGAAGGTTATATCTATCCCGAAGATGAGTTTTTAGGTGTTTTAGATAAACCATATATCAATATTGATATCCTTAACTATAAAGAACCAATTAAAGAAGAAGTAAAAGAGGAAGAAGAGGGTGGTTTCATCGTCGATGTTCCTTCAACATCTGAAAATAATTATGCCACTCTAATCCTTCTTGCTTTATCATTTATCATGCTTCTAGGTTATCATCATGTCAAAGAATAAGATTTTCTTATTTTCCTTCATAGCAAGTATTATCATTTTAAATATCATTCTTTTAAAAAGAATTGCTTTCTATGATGAAGAACATACCTTGATCGAAGATTATTATATTGCTGATGTATCTTTGAATGATGAGGAATTAAAGACGATCGATATCGAAAATGAATACTTAGGAATCATTAATATCCCAAGTATCGATTTAGAAGAGGGGTTCTATCATCAATTATCATCTAAGAATAAATTAAAATATGGTGTTAAAAATGTTAAAGATGATATGGATAACGTCTTAGTATTAGCAAGTCATTCAGGACATAGTGATGTTGCTAAATTTAATAATTTAAAACGTCTTCATGAAGGGGAAGAGATTATCTTAGATTATAATAAGCAAACATATCATTATCTCTTTTCCCATAGTTATAAAGTGGAAAAGACTGGACATATCTATGTTAAATATGATCATACTAAAAAAGCTTTGATCTTAATCACTTGTGATCTTTCTAATAATGATAAACAGATCGTTTATGTATCTTATATGTTATAAAGTCTTTTAAAACCACGATTTATATCTTATAATTAATTTAGAGGTGGAGCTATATGAAGGTTAATTCCCATATCATGTCGGGTATTGTTATTATCTTTTTAGGAGTTATAGCATCCCTTTCAATATTGGTTATTCATCGTGATTATTATAAGGTTTATCCTAATCTTGTCGAAGGTGAATGTATTATTGAAGATATCGATGTTGAAGAATATAAAACAACGATCAGTTATGAGGTTAATAAGGAAACCATTAAGAAGAAATTAAATCTATATGATTCATCATTTAAGGTTGGTCTTAAAACGAAAATCTATTATGATGAGAGAGAACCTCTTACTTCTTATCTACAAAGTGAAGTAACGTTTTATAATATGAGTTTAGCATTAGGTCTTATTATTATCATAACGGGTATCTATTTCATCATTAATTATTTTATTAAAAAGAATCATTATAATGATTTAAAAAAAGATGGTAAGAAAATAAAAGCGCAAATCGTTAGTGTTGATCATAAGAAGTTTATGTCTTGGATTCCCTTTCATCCATGTACGATATGTGCAAGAGCTAAGATTGATCATACGGAATATAATTTCCTAAGTGAAACCATCTATTATCGATCTTCTAAATATTTAAAAGATCATAATGTTAAGAATATCGATGTCTATATCAATAAAGAGGAGATTGGGGATTATTATGTTGACATATCCTTCATTCATCCAGGTATGTAAAAAAATGTAAAGATATTAGACAATTTATTTATATCAAAGAATGATTATAGTATATTATTATTGTAGGAGAGTGAAAACATGATTTATCCATCAATAGATAAGATACTTAATACAGTAGGTTCTAAATATACCCTTGTTCATGTTGTATCCCAAAGAAGTAAACAAATGCATGAAACAGGTCATATTCAGATGAAAGAAAAAGATTATGTTTCCAAACGTGAAATAGGTCGAGCTTTAGAAGAGATTGAAAAAGGATTAATCAAGATTGAAAAAGATTAATTCTTTTTTCTTTTTATGATATACTAATTTATAGTAGGTGATTGGCTAGTGAAATATTATGATCATGATTTAAAAACTTTGATGAAGGAACTTAATACTTCGAATGATGGTTTATCATTTAAGGAAGCATCTTCACGTTTGGAGAAATATGGCGAAAATGCGATTAAAGAAGCACCTCCTAAATCACCATTTAAGATCTTTATAAGTCAGTTTAATGATATGATGATCATTATTTTGATTATCGTTGCTATTGCCATGGGAATCTATGGTTTTATGTATTCTCATGAATATACGGATACGATCGTTATTACAGTGGTTGTTTTGCTTAATGCCATTATGGGGTTTATCCAAGAGGCGAAAGCCGAAGTTACCCTAGAAGGTTTAAAGAAGTATGCCCAAACATCTTGTAAGGTCATTAGGGATGGTAAGATCAGTGTTATCGATTCCAAGGCCTTAGTTCCTGGGGATATCATCGTTTTGGAAGCGGGAGATAAAATACCAGCTGATGCGAGAGTTATTAAAGAGACCAATGTGATGGTCGATGAATCACCTTTGACGGGAGAATCCGTTCCTGTAAGAAAGTTTGTTAAGACCTTGAAGGGTGAATTACAAATTCAAGATCAAGTCAATATGATCTTCTGTGGCTGTAATGTGACGAATGGTAGGGTGGAAGCCTTAATCGTTAAGACGGGGATGGAGACCGAGCTTGGTCTTATCGCCAAGTCTTTAAATACCCCTTATGAGATCAAGACACCCCTAGAGCTTAAGATCGAAGAGTTAAGCCGTAAACTTACCATCTTAATCTTCTTTATTCTTTTATTTATCTTTGCTTATGGTTTATTCAATGGTTATAAAGTCTTAGAAATCGTTATGCTTTGTGTATCCTTAGCAGTTGCAGCGATTCCGGAAGGTTTACCAGCAGTTATTACGATTACTTTGTCCGGTGGTACGGCTGCTCTAGCTCGTAAAAAGACCATCGTAAGACAAATGAGTGCGGTCGAAACCTTAGGTTCAACGGATATCATCTGTTCGGATAAGACCGGAACTATTACCCAAAACAAGATGAAGGTACAAAAGACGATCATTGAAGATGAAGAGATGTTTAAATATGTTGCGAGTCTTGCTAATGAAACCTTCAAAGATCATAATCGTTTGGTAGGAGATCCAACGGAAACCTGTCTCTTTGATTATTTAGAAGCAGAGGGAATTGATCCCTTTAAGATAAGAAAAGAACACCCACGTATCATCGATGCTCCTTTCGATAGTGAACGTAAGATGATGTCTTCAATGAATGAAATCGATGGTGCTAATTACTGCCTTGTAAAGGGTAGCTTAGAAAACTTACTCGATGCTTGTAGTTATCGTTATATCAATGGTAAAAAACAAAAGATGACTGCAGCTATCAAAAAAGAGATTCGTAAAGAAGAACATAAGATGGCGGAAGAAGCCCTAAGAGTTATCGGTTTTGCTTATAAAAAGGTTACTAAAAAGAAAATAACCAATCTCGCTTTAGAGGAAAATGATTTAATCTATATCGGTATGGTCGGAATGATCGATCCCCCACGTGAAAGCGTTAAAGATGCCGTATTAAAATGTAAGCAAGGTGGTATCAGACCTGTAATGATTACGGGAGATTCCTTAGTTACGGCTTGTGCTATTGCTAAGGATGTCGGCATTATCGAAAATGATTCCGAAGGTATTTTAGGTGCGGAACTTGATAAATATAGCGATGAAGAACTCGTCGAAGTCGTTAAGAAATATAACGTCTATGCACGTGTTAGTCCAGAACATAAAAGAAGAATCGTTATGGCTTGGCAAAAGAATAAGAAGGTTGTAGCGATGACGGGAGATGGGGTTAATGATGCTCCCGCTATCAAGGATGCCCACGTTGGTGTTGGTATGGGTATTACGGGTACAGAAGTTACCAAGAGTGTTGCCGATATCATCCTTTTAGATGATTCGTTTTCAACCATCGTTGTCGCCGTCGAAGAGGGAAGAAGAATATTTGCTAATATTCGTAATAATATCGTTTATTCCTTATCTTCTAACTTTGCCGAAATCTTTGCTGTCTTGATCGGCATGTTTACGGGTAATACGATCTTTATTCCAATTCATATTTTATTTATTGATTTGGTAACCGATTCGATACCAAGTATCTGTCTTGCCTTTGAGGGTAGTGAAAAGAATATCATGAAAAAACAACCACGTAGTATCGATAAACCTTTATTTACCCCATTTATCTATGCTAATATTGCTTTTTCAGCTATCGTGGAAACCATCTTTGTTGCCTTAACCTTCTTTGGTGCTCTTAAGTATACAACTCCTGAAGTTGCTAGCGCTCTAGCTTTGCTTTCAATGGTTGTCCAAGAGATCTGTTATGCTTATACCTGTCGTAATCTTAAGACTTCAATCTTTAAACAAGGATTTTTCTCTAATAAATATATGAATTATGGCTTACTTGCCTTATTGGTCGTTGAATCCCTTGTATTCCTTACTCCAGTAGGTACAATTCTTTCCGTACCAACTCTAACTGCTAAAGTAGTTGGTCTAGTAACATTATTCAATCTATTATCATTTGTTGTCTATGAAGTAGGTAAACCAATAATAACGCGTTTATTTGCTGATTAGGTATAAAATATCTTGACATTTCATATAAAAATGATATAATCAAGTTGTTTTAAAAAGGAAAGCGATGTATCCACATCCACCCGAGTCGCGAATAGTACTGGGTCAAAAGCTATAATAAAATATATTAGATAATAATTATTTATTAGGTTTTTAAAGTGGATACAATGTATTCACTTTTTATTATAAATGGAGGTGCATTGCCATAGCAAGCGTTAACAAGAAAAATGATGATTTACCTATTAATGAGCAAATAAGAGTTCCAGAATTAATGGTTATTGGTCCTAATGGGGAACAAATGGGTACTAAGAAATTGGAAGATGCTTTAACCATCGCTAATTTTGCCGGTCTTGATTTGGTTCTTATGAATGCCGGAAGTGAAAGACCAGTTGCTAAGATTATGGACTATAATAAGTTCAAGTATGAGAAGAATAAGAAAGCTAAGGAAGCTTTAAAGAAACAAAGAGAGAGCAACAAGGATACGAAAGAATATCAACTTTCTTATAATATCGATGTTGGGGATTTTGAAACTCGTCGTCGTAATGCAGGAGCTTATTTGGAAAAAGGTCATAAGATCAAGGTAACTATTCGTTTTAAGGGACGTCAAATGGCGCATACGGATTTAGGTGAAGAAGTTATGATGCGTTTTGCTGATGCTTTATCAACGTTATCAACTATTGAAAGCAAACCTAAACTTGAAGGACGTACGATGACTATGATATTAGCACCGAAAAAAGAGAATTAGGAGGAATTATTTATGCCAAAACAAAAGACACATAAGGCTACTAAAAAGGTTTTAAAGAAACATAAGAGTGGCTTGATTACCTATAAAAAGAGTGGTGGAAACCATCAAACAGCTAAGGATACTAGTAAAGCTGTAAGACAAAGAAGAAATAAAGGACAATTAGCGAAAGGAATAGCTGACAGATTAAAAAATGTCATCTAATTATGGTGAGGTACAATGACAAGAGTTAAAGGTGGATCTGTTGCTAAAAACAGACGTAGAAAAGTATTAAAGAATGCTAAAGGATATTTTGGTTCTAAGCATCGTTTATATAAGACTGCTCAAGAACAATTATTCCATAGTGGAGCATATGCTTATCGTGATCGTAAACAAAATAAACGTAACTTTAGAAAATTATGGATTACAAGAATCAATGCTGCTTGCCGTATGAATGATATTAGTTATTCTAAATTCATCAATGGTTTAGCAAAAGCTGGTGTAGAAATCAATCGTAAGATGCTTTCTGAAGTAGCTATCGATAATCCAGCATTATTTACTTCATATGTTAATATTGCTAAGGATGCCCTAGCTGGTAAGAATGTCGCATCTGCTGCTAAGAAAGCTAATGAAACCGTAGCAGCAGCTCCAAAAGAGGATAGTGCTGATATTACCAAATTAACCGTTGCTGAATTAAAAGAGATGGCTAAAGCTAATAATATCGAAGGCTATACGACAATGAAGAAAAATGAGCTTATCGAAGCTTTAAGTAAGTAAAATTGACTAGTCAAAAATGACTAGTTTTTTTATTGTCTAAATCAGTAAAACTTCCTAAATATTATTGACAAGTGTAATAATGACACATATAATGATAATGTAGTGATACTAGTAAGCTACATAGTAAAGGGAGAGTAAGATGATAAGAACTTTTGTAGGTCCAATGTATAGTGGTAAGAGTGATGCTCTCATCAGTACATATTTAAGGATTTGGAATAAAAATTTGGTCATGGCTTTTAAGCCAGAAGCAGATACGAGGGATGGAGCAATGATCAAGTCGAAAAACTATGATACAGCGATCAAAGCCATTGCAATTAAGGATATTGGAGAGATCAAAAAACATGTCATACCTAATAATATAAAGACGGTCTTCATCGATGAAGCTCAACTACTTGAAGGTGATGTTAAAGAACTCGTCGATCTATCGGTTTTATTCGATATCGACTTCTATATTGCTGGTCTTAATATGACGAGTGAACAAAAACCCTTTGGGATTATTAATGATATTTTAGCGGTATCAGATGAAGTATCGGTGATCAATGGTTTCTGCCAAGATTGCAATAAACCAAGTCGCTATAGTTATTATTACTTGGATGATAAGAAGGGTGACGTGTTAGTGGGTGATACCGGTTATGTTTCCTTATGTCCCGCCTGTCTTAAAAGACGCTTACTAGAAAAAGATGCAACACTTATTAAAAGATATCGAGGTGAAGCATGATCTATTTTTTAAGACATGGTCTTGATGATGAAGATTATATCGGTGGTTGGAGTGATGTTGATCTAACGGATGAAGGTATCCACCAAGTTATGAAGAC
>CANQQK010000053.1 GCA_947626015.1 uncultured Bacilli bacterium
TCTTCGAATCGAACTTGAATCCCTTTATCATGAGTTTGTCTTTCAAAAATAATAAATTCAGCACTACTACTTCTTATCATTAAATCTTTTGACATTTCTTCATCTCCTTTACAATATTTATCCAAAAATGTAAAAACTTTTTTGTCGGCTTTCTTTATTTATAAGGGTTTGTGAGGGTGTTTCCATAAATCCGTATCGCACAGTTGATGTTTGTTTTATTTTCATTCATTTTTATCGCTTCCATAAATCATTTAACTTCTTCAAGTTTTTCTTGTTCTTTATTTTCTAATCTTTTCTTTTTCAAGTTCTTTTAAACTTTTCTTTGGTGTTGGCATTTCTTCAGGCATCATTCCGCCAATATCTTGAATAGCTCTTCTAACCTTTCTACCGACTTCATAGTGAACAGCTTTGGCATTATTCTCACCCTTAACGTTGTCTCATATCAATTTTTGTTTCGTTTGATTTATTCTAAATAGATTAGCTACTAACTCATCTTCGTTCATATTATCTAATATATCTTCTCTATAACGTAATTTTTTTCTTTTAAAAATATCATCAGCTGTTTCACCATTATATAATCCTCTATAACCTGCATTATGGAATTCTGCCATATTTTTAAAACCAGCAGATGAAGCGACTTTTTGAAGCGTATAATTACCTTGCTTAGCTAGCTTTCTTTGATAAAATCTTTTCCCATCATCTGATAAAGTTTCATATTCTTGTTCTGTAATTTCTTGCTTTCTTGTTTGAATAGCAAAGTAAGTTTGTCCTAAAGCAACAACTTCCTTACTTGGATCAGCATTTTGCACTATAAGATAGCATATATACCTCGATAGTTTAAAATCTTGTATGTTAACATTAGCATTATTGTTTCTCTTCGACAACTTGTTGACTTCAACAAGTTGTTCATCAACATTAAATTCTGAGTTTTTACAAGCCGCTTTTGCTTTATTTAAATCTTTTAAAAAGTTGCGCCAATCACTATATTCTAACGCCTTTGAAAGTTCCCTAGCATACCAATATTCAGTTCCGTAATCATCTAGATGTTTTATACTTTCAAAAGTGTTGTCAGTATATTTATCATTTAAAACTTTATTTACTATCTTATTTACCATATAAGTCACTTCCTTTCATAATTTTTTTATCATAGAATTTGCAAGTTTATCCTTCTATACCATTTTTTCTAATAAAATCAGTATAAATCCACATCACACAAATCAATAATAATATGATCTTTATAAAACTCATAGTTATCCTTAAGTGATTGATTAACATCAATAAGGTAATAGTTAGTCATCATTCCATCATATTCATCTAATTTGGTATTATCTAACTTACCACCCAATGCCATAATGGTCTTATTAGAAGGTATATTATCCGTATAACATACGAGTAAGACCTTATCTTCCTTTAACTTCTTTTCTTCTAATAAACCTAAATAAAGAGTCGTTTTAGCATAACCTTTGCCTCTTTCGGAAGGCCTAATTCCATAACCAATATGTGAAGCCCAACTATTAAGTTTATCTTTGGGAATAAGATATCTCACATTGAGCATACCAACGATTTTATCATCGGTATCCCTGATGACAAAGAAAGTCTTCGATTTGCAATGGTTAATCTTTTCTAGATATGCTTCATCGTTTCTTCTTTCTAGTTCATTAAGCCATTCTTCATAGCTTATACCATCAAGACACATCTCCATACCACCAGTACCATTAAAGTCTGAATTTACATCTTTATTTTCCTTTAAATAAGCTAAAGCTTCTTCTTTTCTTTTAATCGATGGGACTTCCAAATATAATCTTTCCATGCTTAAACTCCCTTTGCGCTTTTCCCTCTATAATTTAATATTAAAGATTCCTTTATGTTTTACTTCTTTATTAGGAATTATTAAGAGATAACACCTTAATTATACCATAGCTTTATGATTAAACCTTGAAAAGAAATATAAAAAAGCAATATATTTTCATATATTGCTTCATCATTAATTTTGCATCTTGATTTGTTGACCTTTGATTAAATCATAATTTATAAGAGATGCACTATCAAGATCTTCCTTATGCATATCGACACCACTTATTTGACTATTTTCATAGGTTGTATAGTAGTAAATTCCCTTATCCATATTAACACATGAACTATAGATAGTTATCTCATATAGATCATGACCCATATGAACACATCCTCTTTGTTGATCAACCGAACCTAAGATATGGAAGAACTGACTGATGCTTTCAGATTCACTATCGCCAGATAAAGAATTCATCTTAGTAAATGTTGCTTTGACAAAACGTGATGCCGAAGATAAATCTCCTGGAAGACCAAGACCACCCATACCACGACTATAAGCTGTTAAATTAAGATTTTTAGCAAAATTATTCTCTGGTTGTTCGATCGATAAACCCATATAATTGTTCAAATTAAACATATGAATATCAAAAGTTGGATTATTGGTTAATACTCCTACCGGATTATCATATATTTTAAGACCATCCTTAACACTTTCAACAGTGATTGATTCCTTCTTATCAGCAATAATCCAATGCAAAGGAGAAGCCGGTAATTCATCACTAAAATTGATGTTAGCAATATTAATCTTATTTAATAATGCCCTAACCTCATCCATATTAGCACATTGGCTTAAAACCCAAGGAATAAATTCAAAAGGTGCTACATTATCTTTAGCACTAGCCAATTCTTTATAATGAGCATTCGTTGGAAAGTTTAATCCTGCCATACCAACACCTTTCTCATTGACAGCATCATAATATAATGGATAATCATTAGCTACATAAGCCATCCCAATCATCGCATAATGATTATCATCTTTTTTACCATTACGGAAATTAAAAGGATAATTACGGGGTGTAACCGTCACCGTTTCTTTATAGGAATATTCCAAATCTAAATTACGACCAAAATAATGATCCTTCGTATTATAAGTTATAGCAGTACACATAAAAACACCTTCCCTATTAAGCACTATTATACTTACAAAGTATTATATCATAATACATAAAAAAGTAATAGAATATCTATTACTTAATCGTATTTTTAATCTTATTAAAGGTATAGACATTACCTTGAGTATCTAAAACTCTAAAGACATAATAATATTCTTTTTTCGGATTAAAATCTTTTAACATAAATTTGAAACCATCCTCTAAGGCATATTCACTACCATAGATTACGGAACCTGTTTGCCATCCTTGTAAAGCATTACCATTTTCATCATCAAGGGTATAAGAAGAACTCATACTTACGATATGCGAATAATCATTTAAATTCAAAGTATATTTACCTTGGGCTTCATCAGCATTTTCAAAAGGTTTAATATCGATGATTTCTCCAACTTCATTACCATTTTCAAAACGCACAAAGAAATAGAAGTTATTGATACGGAAATCATCAAAATCTACGTTTTCTAGTTGCGCCAAAATTTGATAAGTTACGGAATCCTTATCTTGAGCATATTCATAAGAAGTTACGAAGTTATCGTCTTTACCAGCATTATCGGTAATAACCAATTCTTTCTTTTGCGGTTCTACAGATAAGACATTACCATCCAATACGGCATTACGTCCACGATATACTGGGAAATATCCTCCATATTCATTCTTAACGAAGATGGAATAATCAGAACGCAAATAGTTTTTAACCAAGTCATCTGGTAAGGTAACTTGTAAGGAACCAGCTTTATCCAATGTCGGTTTTACACCCTTAAGGGATGATTTAACCAATCGATCACCATTAAAAATATTGGAATAAGATTGTAAGAATTCATAATAATTATTAGCAAAAGAGAATTTTTTATAAAGATTTAGATAATTACCAATATTGTTCTTATTAAGATTTACAGGAAAGAAAATCGTTATTCCGTAAGCATCTTTAATATTACTTTTTGAGTATACAACCAATTCCTTTAACTTATTTTGTAATTTATCGACATCATCTAGATCATCTTTAATATCATTGGTTAAATCATAAAGATCAACTAAATTATATGATTCTGATTCACTAAGTTTTCCAAAAAGGGTTGTTCCATTAATATCCATCGCAATATTGGAAAAAGTTGTCGTATTAAAACTATTTTTAACGTTAGCAAAACTATTATTGATTAGTTCATTAACATCATTAACTTTAGATAGATCAATCAATGATAATGTTGTATTAAATTCAATTGGATATCCTAATTCTTTAGCTAAGGCATTTTGTTCAATATAAAATTCGTGATAATTATCAACGATAGTTTTACCTAGATCAACAGAGGTTGTATTCTTATCAATACCTCTTAAAAAACTATAATCCCATCCATAACCTGGTTCGGATTCTTCACTTGCTAACAAATAATTAGCTTCCTCTTTTAAGTAATTAGCTATTTCAATAGAAGCCATTAAACAAGCATCAAAACCAATCATTTCAAATTTCGTATCTTTTAGCAAATTAGAATTGTTCAATGCCTTATCCAATTCAGATAGTGACATATTACCAAAGAAGTTTTCATCTTGACCATAACCAATAAGAGGTCCCCCACCATGATCCCAAAGAACTAAATCATAGAGATCACTTTCATATTTATCATAGACATAATTAATAAATTCCGTTAAAGTATCAGCTTTAACCATGCTTTTTTTATTAAATGAAGTTAATTTTTTAATACCTTTATAGTTGACTTCATAGATAGCATTCTCATCACTTTTAATAACATCATTTAACCATTGTTTAGTACCACCAGTATAAATTAAAACATTGACGTCTTTACCAAAGTTAGCTTGCATCATTTCCCCAATATCAGAAGTAGCTGAACCTTGTCCACTTTCAAGATTCGAAGCAATCATGTATACCATAATCGTACGAGTACCTTGGTCCTTATCCAAAGGCGGATTATTATTACCCGTATTTCCACTGCCACCACTACTACTTCCACTAGTTTCTTCTCCCTTACCCGAAACAGCATATTTAGCATTATTGCTTACCATCGAAACGGCAACAACAATCGTTATAAAGACAGCTATAACACAAACAGTAATAAAGATTGGCTTAATAATATCCTTAATACTCTTCTTCGAAGCAGATGTATTAGCGCTCGTATCAGTAGGTACATTAACATAATTTAAATAGGAACTACTAGAACTCTCATTAGTAACCGTATTACTCTCTACTACTGGTTTTGGTTCATCTTTTACTATTTTAAAGCCACAATTTGGACAAAAGGCTGAATTATCATCTAATTTTTTACCGCAATTACTACAATACATAGCTACACCTCTCTATGTTATTACTATCAAAATTATAGCATTAAATCCCTTTGCTTAACAACAATAAAAAAGATAGGTTTAGAAATATTCGTAAACCTATCATAAATTTTTTACATCAATTAAATTCTAGTTATTTACTAGTCTTTGGATCATCATTTTTTAAAAAGAACATAACTCCAAATATTGCTGCAATAACAATAATAATTATTAGAATAATCATCACCATATTAATGTCTTCACTAGGTTCTTTATAAATGCCTTCATTAATCTTTAAACATTTATCTAATTCATCCTTATTATCTAATTTATCAGCAATATTACAATGATCCTTACTATCGACATATGATTTAATAGCTTCATTTAAGTTTTCTTCAGTCTTCTTATCAAAACCTAAAAAATAATTAGAACCAATAACGATTAAAGGTAAATCATCTTTTTTAACATTCAAAGCATCCTTTACCTTATCATAAGTATCCTTATTATTCTTAGTATTGATTTCCGTTAAAGTAACACGTTTATCATCCTTTAGATAATCATTAACCCATTTAGTTGCTTTATCACATTCATCGCAATCATCTTTAACAAAGACTTGAATATTAACATAATTTAAATCTTCTGATGCGTTAGTTGCTACCGCATTTGTTATAATTGGACAACTTAGTAATAATAGTAAGAAGACAAATAATAAATTCTTTTTCATCGACACTTTCCTCTTTCCTCTTTCCTTTTAAATAAAAGTGTGACATTACATCACACTTTTAAATTAAGCTCTAGTTGAACCAGAATGTTTTCCCCAAGCTTCAGCACCATCATTATATAGTTTTACTAATTCCTCATTAGTAACATTGATATCTTTTTCTTTAAAGAATTCAATTGGTGCTTTAACTTCGGTACTATTAACATCTTTAAATTCAACATTTATGTAATTATTCTTACTATTACTAGTATTGTAATTATCTTTAGTTTTTATACTAACAATTTGATCTTCTTTATCATTAAGTGTAACAAGCAATGTTACAGTATCCCCTTCAGCTAGAGTACAATTATCTTTAGATTCACTAGATAAATATCTTTCATTAAGCCAAGCATTAAATCTAAAAGTAGATAACTTAACTTCATAAGTGTGTTCTCCTTCTTCAGATTTAACTACTCTATCAATAGCATTGATATCATCTTCTCTAGTTGATTTCATAACATCGATAAGCATTGATAATTCTTGATTAGCTCTAGATATACTAGTAAATGTAGAATGGAAATACCATTCACTATCCTTTAGTTGTACTTGCCAATCTTCAACATTTGAAGATTTAATCAAATCAACATAAACTTTAGAACTATCATCAATTATTTCTTTCTTTAAGAAATCATATTCTTCTTCAGTTCCATCAGTTGACTTATAATAACGACGATTATT
>CANQQK010000054.1 GCA_947626015.1 uncultured Bacilli bacterium
ATCCGGACTAGACCGGACAAATTTCCGGGGAAGACCGGACGATCTTCCGGACTAGAGTGGACACATTTCCGGACTAGACCGGACAAACTACCGGTAAAGACCGGACGATCTTCCGGACTAGAGTGGATTTATTTCTGGACTAGACCGGACAAACTACCGGGGAAGACCGGACGAACTTCCGGACTAGAGTGGACATATTTCCGGACTAAACCGGAAATATTGCCGGTAAAGACCGGACGACTTTCCGGTCTAGAGTGGATTACTTTTCGTAACAATTAGTAAAAAATGTACGTAATATGGGACCAAAAAGGTTATATATGAAAGTATAGTTTATTATTCCGGACTAAACCGGACAGCTTTCCGGTCTAGACCGGAAAATCTACCGGTAAAGACCGGATGGAATGCAAAGATATGCATAAAAAAGGAGAAGATTACATCTTCTCTACTTCTTCAATACCTAAAATATCTAATAGATTATGTAAGACATTATATACTAACTTAGATAATGCAATATAGGTTTCTTGATATTCCTTATTGCTTTCATTAGCAATATTATTATTAGCATAGAATTTATTATAAAGACTTGCTAAATCATAGATATATTCACATATATAGTTGGTTGATACATCGTTATATGCACTGGTTAAAGTTTTAGATAATTCAGTTAATTTAACAAGGATATCTAAAGTATCTTTATTAGGTACACATTTCATGATATATTTTTTATCTTCAAATTTATTTAATAAGGACTTTAAACGAGTTGTGGTATATACGGCATAGACACCGGTTCTTCCTTCGAAGGAAGTAAACTTATCAACATCGAAGATATAATCGGTCTTACGAGCTGGTAAGAGGTCAGAATACTTCAAGGTTGCAACGGTTAGTTTGGATGCTATTTCCGTACGTTCATCACCCGTAATATTCTCCTTGATCTTTGGTTCAATATGATCATATACGAGTTTGATTAAACCCTCTAAACTCATTACTCCCCCATCACGGGTTTTGAATGGTTTGCCATCAGGTCCATTGATGGTTCCAAAACCAAAGAACTTAAGTTCTGTACTTGGAGGAACAAGTCCGGATTTATAACAACCACGGAAGGTTTGTTCGAAATGAAGATTTTGACGTTCATCGACGAAATACCATATAGCATCCGGATTAAAGTCTTCCATACGTTCCTTGATCGTTGCTAAATCGGTTGTATCATAAAGAATGGAACCATTCGATTTCTTAAGTAGTAATGGTGGCATTTTCTTATTATCATCACTTTGATTTACATCCATAATAAGGATGCCATCACTCATTCTTGTTAAACCCTTAGATGATAAAAATTCGATTGTTTCATCGGCATAACGATCAGCATCGCTCTCGCCATATGATAGGTCAAACTTACAATTTAAGAAATCATAGATAGCTTGGCAGTGAGGCTTCGAAGTATCGACGATATGGCGCCATAAAGCACGAATACCTGGAACACCTTTTTGAAATTGTTCGGTAAAGCTCTTGGCTTCTTCGGCATAAGCTTCATCCTCTTTTTTCCTCTTGGAAGCACGCGGATAGATAATACCTAACTCTTCATTGGTTACCGGTGAAGTACTTGGGTACTCCCCCTTATAATCCTTATCGAAGTATGGTAGATCGGGTTGCATCTCTTGGATCTCTCTAATGACAAGGCCAATCGGGGTACCAAAGTCTCCCCAGTGAACATCGCTAATCGGCTTATCCCCAAAGACCTTTAAAAGACGACGCATGGCTTCGCCAATATTACAACGCAAATGACCAACATGAAGTTCCTTCGCAATATTAGCACCACCATAATCCATCACAATGGTACGTGATTTATTGGGCTTATCGACAAAGATACTAAAGTCTTCAATACCTTTATTAAGATAATCTAAAATCGTTTCTTCCTTAAGCGTTACATTGATAAAACCTGGTCCTTGGATATTGACATTCGTAAAACGATCATCAAGATGCGCAACAATCTTCTCGGCAACATCACGAGGATTTTCGCCATACCTCTTAGCTAACATCATCGCTGTATTGATTTGATATTCCCCATACTCTGGTAATTTCGATTTTTCCAATTTTACGGTATCGATATCATAACCTAAGTCATTAACAATCTTTAATAAATCCGCTTCTAATAGAGTAAGCAAACTCATAGCTATTCCTCCTTTAATTCTTTAAATTTAATTTCCTTCCCACATCATTACTTTGAAGCAATGATTTCATAAGTAAAACATTATGACGTAAATTTTCTAAAGTCTTTATTAGATTATCAACATTATAAGTAAATGGACTCTCCAAATACATTTGCTCATCAAATAACTCTAGTCCTTGTGATACTGGCAAAGCATCCTCAAGTTCCTTACTTGGTAACATATAACATATATAGAGATTAATTCTATCTAATAACATGATAACCATATATAAATAAGCATTGATATCCCCATTCTTACCATAACGAATACCAACATCACCAAAATAGAAATCCATCAATGATTCATTAAAAATATTACTCTTTAAGTAAGCTTCTGGTGTTAATTTAGTTAACTTATCGATTAACATCTTTAAGGCTCTAGCTCCATCATCTTCATAACCAACAAGGTTATCGATTTGTCTTAATTCACTAGTTAATGATTTAACATATTCCCTAATATATACTAAAGTAATAAAATTAGCAAATTCTTCATCATCTAAACCATAACCGATAAAATTACTAATGCTTTCTAAACCACTATTATTTAACTTTTCAATAATAGTTTTCTTGATCAATAGATATACTTCTTTAGCATCATCACTATCTTTCTTATCTAAGAAATCATCTAACTCTTTACCTAAAGAAAGACGAATCTCTGCTAATTTAGCATCGAGATCAAATTCTTTATTATTACCTATCTTTCCAAAAGATAATAAAAATTCTACCCACCCTACTTGCATATCGATTAACTTACGATAATAGGCATAAGTATCTGTTGAATATTTTCTTGTTGTCTCCATACCTTATACTCCTTAATACCTCTTAATTATATCTTAAATTAACCTTTATTAAAAGAAAAAATCACTAATAAGTGATTTAATTCGTTATCGTTGTAAGTAAGGTATAATATTTACCATCCTTATATAGATATAATGATGAAGGACCAACAGGTTCCACCTTAATAAGATGTTTATTATCTAATGAATAGGTATAACTATTAAAGGTATTTTTATTAACTAAGACAAGCATTCCATCATCATCGATATCATAGGTTAAATAATGACCATTCATGGATACGATAAAGTCTTTATCATAGATCGAAGCA
The DNA here is from genome assembly GCA_947626015.1 of uncultured Bacilli bacterium. Classification (GTDB taxonomy): domain Bacteria; phylum Bacillota_I; class Bacilli_A; order RF39; family UBA660; genus CAG-582. Next base: position 3,309 of record CANQQK010000054.1, read on the forward strand.
TTATCTAATTCATCTCTAATCTCATTGGTACTTATCTTGGTATTATCAGTATATTTTAAAGAATCCGTAACTTCATCTAAACTTAAGTTATTTATCTTCTCACGATACATATTGATACTATGACCTAAATAAGAAGTATTATCAACAAAATTATCGGTATCTAAATCAGATACATCAGTACTTATACCATAGATCTTACCTAAGAAATCCATCTCTAATTTTAAATTAGGCATCTCATATTCCTTAGAATATTTACTATTATAACCAACATATAAACGAGTATTATAGAACTTAACCCCACTAATATATGGTAAATCTAAATAATAGATTAGATTACCTAAATTATCAAAACCTCTTAGAGTAGAATTATTTTGATCAATATTACCCGTTAAGAAATAATTATTCTTACCATCTAACTTCGATGAAATATCGATACCATCATGATTATTATCATAGATATCCGTTTTTAAAATAATCTCTTTAGAATTATTACCCATCTTTAAAGTAACGATATTAACAGCATTGCTATAAAGGCCATAAATGGGAATAATATGATCTTTGGTTTCCTTAACCCTATAAGCTAAACGATCATTGATATAAACATCAACACTTTCCTTTTTCGAAGTATTAAATGCTATAACAGCTGATAAAGGATTAACCTCATAAGGATTTTCTAAAATATAAGGATCATCAAAGGTATATTTCTTACTAGCAATAACATCAGCTAATTTATAATCGGTATCTCTTTGATGATTTATTACTTCTCTTAAAACATTCTCTTCATCTTTATTATAACTTTTAAAATATTCCGCATTGGTTTCTTGAAGACGATAAACATAGAAGATTGATAAACCTAAAGACATTCCAAAGATGACGAATGCTACAACAATCGCAGCGATCTTCATCTCATTACGCATAATATCACACTCTATTCTATAAAAAATTATACTCTATCTCTAAACAATTGTAAATTATTCTTCAACGATTCGTTTGATATTAGAGATTCTAAATTCAACATCTTGTAATACGGTACGACAGTATTCACATTTATTACCAGTTATACTAGCACCACAGTTAGGGCATTTACTGACGGTTTGACGTTCAAAATCCTTACGGAAGGTTACTTCAAAACGTTCCCTAATCTTTTCTTCACGACGTCCCGTTATCACATTACCATTTTTATCAACGACATAATTCTTATAAGATATTTCTATCATTGCTGATAAGACTTGTTTAGCTAAAGTACTATCGATTTCATAGATAATAACATTAACTCTTTCGATATCTTCAATAATTCTTTTACGACCAGCCTTTAAAGCAAGGGAAATACCCGTATAATAATTTTGATATAACTGTTTGGTTGCTAAGGAACGCATGATATTATAATCTAGATTATTATAAGCGACTTCAAAGCGATAAAACATATCATAGAAGTAATCCTTTAAACCATCGATATCATCGGTATTAAAAAGAGCTAATTGATCCTTAGAAACATCGATATAGATATTTTTCTTAGCACTACTCTTAGGAGTAACAACGATATTATTTTTAAAATAATGTTGATTACTAGATCGTTTTATTGCTTGAAAGATTGTTTTAAAAATATAATACCAAAATAAAATCGGAATAACGATTGGTAATAATTCTAAAATAATAAATATGATAAAGATGATGCTTCCTAAAATAGCACCAAGAATCCCCATAAATATTTCCATATAAACCTCTTTTTATTATCTAATATATGTTCATTATAACATAGATTTAGGTAATTAAAAAGCAACTAATTGAGTTGCTTCTTAAAATAATCATATAGTTCTTCACATCTTTTTTCATCCATTGGGGGCATATCCTTATAAGGATTAAAGATATGGTATTTTTCATACTTTTCCGTTCCTAATTTATGATATGGAAGAAATTCGATTTTTTCGATGTTAGATAGATCAAAATATTTTTTAAAATACTTTACTAAATCATCCATATATTCATAAGAATCATGAATACCAGGAACGATTACTAAACGAACCCATAACTTCTTATGAAGTTCATTACATATTTGAATGAACTTTAAAGATTCTTCGATATTTCCACCAGTAAGAGCTTGATAACCATCCTTGGTAATATCTTTGATATCAAAGATGATAAGATCCATTAATTTTAAAAGTTCTAAATCTTCATTAAGGCCAATACCAGCTGTATCGAGTGCCATATGAACATGCATCTCTTTAAGTTTAACAGCTAAGACTTTAATAAAATCAGCATGTAATAAGGGTTCCCCACCGGAGAAAGTTACACCACCATCATCCCCATAGTAAGGCTTAAAGCGTTTGATCTTTTCTAAGATGTCTTCAACGTTATAGTTATCTTTACCCCGTAACCAATTTTCGGGATTATGACAATACTTACAGCGAAGATGACAACCATTAAAGAAAAGGACCGTTCTTAATCCCGGTCCATCGACAGCACCTAATGATTCAATATTGGAAATACTTGCTCTACATGTGTTCATGGAAAGTCCTTGCTATAACCTCTTCTTGTTGTTTACGTGTTAAACGATTAAATCTAACCGCATAACCACTGACACGAATCGTTAGAAGTGGATATTTATCAGGGTCATTCATGGCTTCGATAAGCATCTCACGATTTAAGACATTAACATTTAAATGATGCGCTTTTTGATGGAAATAACCATCTAATAAACTTACTAAGTTCTTAATTCTTTCTTCATCACTATGACCTAGAGCACTAGGAACGATGGAGAAGGTATTGGAAATACCATCCTTACAAGCCTTCTCATAGTTGATCTTAGCAACACTATTTAAAGATGCGACAGCACCAAATTCATCACGACCATGCATTGGGTTAGCTCCTGGCGCAAATGGGGTTCCACTAGCACGACCATCAGGAGTTGCTCCGGTCTTCGTACCATAAACGACATTCGAAGTAATCGTTAAAACACTCATTGTTACCTCAGCATCACGATATGGATGATGCTTCTTTAATTCATCAGAGAAATATTGGGTCAACATGACGGCAAGATTATCGACACGATCATCATCATTACCATATTTCGGGAATTCTCCTTCGATCTTAAAATCAACAGCAAGACCTGATTCATCCCTTATCGGTTTAACCTTGGCGTATTTAATGGCCGATAAGCTATCAACAGCTACCGAAAGTCCCGCAATACCATAAGCCATATAACGATGAACTAAGGTATCATGTAAAGCCATTTGACTAGCTTCATAAGCATATTTATCATGCATGTAATGAATGACATTCATAGCATTAGAATAAATATAAGC
>CANQQK010000055.1 GCA_947626015.1 uncultured Bacilli bacterium
GCAAGGATTCATTTCCATCATCCAATAACGCACGAAGAGATGACCTTTGAGTGTGATTTACCAAAGGAATTTAAGGATTTTATTACCACTTTAGAAAAGAAATAAGGTTATTTACTAAATATCATAAATGTTATAGAATAGGTTAAAGAAGGGAAGTATTATATGAGTAGCTTAAATATAAGTAATATTGATGAAATAACTATGCGTTTAGTACATTACTTCGTAACCAAAGAAAACTATCAACCTATTATCGTTAATGGTTTAGATAATGAAATATGGTTAGAAAACTCTGATAAGAAATATGAAGTTATTAGAATAAATAATAACTATATTCATAATAAAGAACAATTAGATTTCGATATCTTTAAAGCTAAGACGATTGTTAAACAGATTAAAAAGAAAACTTTCTCTTTTAATTGTAATACTTTAAGTATCTTTTTAAATCTTAATGATAGTGTTGATTTAAAGACGAAGGAAAAACATATCGATCTTTTAACGCTTAATGATGTTGAAGAATTAGAAACATCCAAAACCTTATCATCATTATTTCCGGAATTAAAAAATGATGTTATCGATGCTAAAGATGATATGGATTTCTTTATTCATATAACGAGTGATATCAATAATAAGACGGAAGAAAAGAATAAATTATTTGAGAAGACTTTCCGTAAGAAACCAATTTTGGTTACTTATGCTTTGATCGTTATCAATGTTATTATCTTCTTACTTTCATTGGTGGGAATTATCAATGTTAATGATTTTGCGATGAATCTTTACTATATCAAGCAAGGAGAGTGGTACCGTTTATTAACAGCTGCATTCTTCCATGCGGATATCATACATATTCTATGTAATATGTACTGCTTATATGTCGTAGGTACCCAATTAGAGAATGTCTTAGGTAAGGTTAAGTTTATCATCGTTTATATCGTCAGTGCGATTGCAGGATCTTTAATGAGTGCCGCTTTAAATGGTATGGCGGTAACTTCGATTGGAGCATCAGGAGCTATCTTTGGTATCATGGGAGCAATGCTTTATTTTGGTTACCATTATCGTTTATACCTTGGTAGTGTGATGATGAGCCAAATCGTACCATTGATCATTTTAAACCTTCTTTTAGGATTTATGATTCCGAATGTGGATAATTATGCCCATATTGGAGGTCTTATCGGTGGTTTATTTGCTGGTATGGCTGTTGGTGTTGAAGGTAAATCGAGCAAGAGTGATTCCATCAATGGTATCGTCGTAACGCTAATCTTACTTGGATTCCTAACGTATGTAGCATTATTTATGAGGTAGCTAAAAAGCACCTCTTTTTTTGTTGCATTAAAAAAATGGATGTTAATCCATTTTATAATTTACGATATAGACCAATCGCTACACCTAAGATCGTACAGTTATCTAAGATGATTGGTTCCAAATTATCGTTTTCTGGTTGTAATCTAATATGATTATTCTCCTTATAGAAGGTCTTTAGAGTAACCTCATTTTCATCATTCATTGCAACAACGATTTCGCCATTCTTAGCTACGTTTTGTCTTTTAACGATGACGATATCCTTATCATAGATACCAACATTGATCATCGAGTCTCCTGAACACTTCAAGGTAAATATCGATTCCTTAGCAGGAATTAAACTAGCTGGTAAGGTAAAGAATTCATTAGGGTTCTCAATAGCTTCGATTGGATTACCACAAGCTATCTTACCAAGTAGGGGAACACTAACAACATCTTCTTTATCATCCTTTTTATCAAATTCATTATCGACAAGTAATTCAATCGTTCTAAACTTAGAGTTTTGTTTGCGAATAAATCCCTTGCTTTCTAGCTCTTTAAGATGGGTATGAGCTGTTGCGGGACTAGATAATCCCATACCAGCACATATCTCTCTTACTGATGGTGGGTAGCCATGTGCTACCATATATTTTTTAATAAAGGTAAGTGTTTCTTCTTGTTTTTTGGTTAGATCTTTATTCATCTTACTGTCCTCCTATAAAAATAATAGCAAAAAAATATATATATGTCAAACAAATGTTTATATTTTATCAAATGTGTAATTTTTAACACATTTAAATTGACACGAACATATGTATGTGATAAATTATAATTGTCGAAGGGAGATGGAAATATGATCAAAGCAGCGTCAGAATATAAGGGGGTGATTTTATTGTTTATTGTACTTATCATCATGGCCAATGTCATCAATCATCGTGTTAATGAACTAAATGCTATGGAACAAAGTACAGTAGCTTATTATGAAAAATAATTTCTTTTAAGAAAATCTTTACTGAAGTACAAAGTAGAGATTTTTTTATGCTTTTATGATATAATTTTTTTCGTTAGGAAGTGAAGAGATGAACTTACCAGATATGCTTGAAGCAAAAAAGAGAACTAAAGATAAAGTTGATTTTATATATACCAATCCCGTTAAGAATGATTTCTATGTTGGTAAGAAATATTTTATTAAAACCTATGGCTGTCAGATGAATGTTCATGATTCCGAAGAAATATCTGGATTACTTGAGAATATTGGTTTTGAAAGAGTAGAAAGCGAATTAGATGCCGACATTATTATTTTAAATACCTGTGCTATTAGAGAAAATGCTCATGATAAGGTTTTTGGTTTCTTGGGAAGATGTAAACATTTAAAGAAGGAAAAACCAGATCTTAAACTTATTCTATGTGGTTGTATGGCCCAAGAGAAGAGCGTTGTTGATGAGATAATGGCTAAACATCGTTATATCGATTTGGTATTTGGTACACATAATATTCATGAATTACCTAATTATTTGATGAATCTTCATGATGGTTTAAATATCGAAGTTAAGAGTAATGAAGGTAATGTCTATGAAACCGGAGAGACTTATCATCGTGATTCTAAGTATACCGCATGGATCAATATCATGTATGGCTGTGATAAATTTTGTACTTATTGTATTGTTCCTTATACGCGTGGTAAGGAGCGTAGTCGTAAGAGTAAGGATATCTTAAGAGAAGTCGAATGTTTAAAGGAAAAGGGTTATAAGGAAGTAACCTTACTTGGTCAAAACGTTAATGCTTATGGAAGAGATAATGAGAGTGAAATCAGTTTTGCTGAACTTCTAAGAGAAGTAGCTAAGACAGGAATCGAAAGAATTCGTTTTGTTACCAGTCATCCTTGGAATTTTACGGATGAGATGATTCAAGTTATTGCGGAATATCCGAATATCATGCCATATATTCATCTTCCTTTACAATCAGGATCTGACCGGATCTTAAAATTGATGGGAAGAAGATATACCAAGGAAGAATATATTGCTTTATTCAATAAGATTAAGAAGACGATTCCCGGTGTGGCAATAACGACCGATATCATCGTTGGTTTTCCAAATGAGAGTGATGAAGATTTCGAAGAGACCATCGATGTCGTTAATAAGTGCCAATTTGATGGAGCATTCACCTTTATCTATTCTCCAAGAGAAGGAACACCAGCTGCTAAGATGGAAGATGCTGTTCCTCTTAAAGTCAAGGAAGATCGACTTCATCGTCTAAATGAAATTGTTAATAACTATTCACTTATGAACAATAAAGAATATTTAAATAAAACCGTTAAAGTATTATTAGTCGGTTATAGTGAAAAGGATGGTTCTAAACTATATGGTTATACCGAAACGATGAAACTTGTTAATGTTATTTGTGATGAAAATTTATTAGGGCAAATCGTTGATGTTAAAATAACCGATGCTAAAAGCTTTAGCTTAGATGGAATTGTAGAAAAATAGTTTTATTTTTCTCTTTTTTTTGTTATAATTATTGAAGAATAGAAGGGATAATATGAAGGATAGTCAAGAACAACAACAAAATGAACAAATGAATTCTTATGCTGATGCTCAAAATATGGAAGCCGAAGTATTAGGTCGCCTTCGTAAAGATAAGATTGGTAAACCATTATTGGTTATCGAAATAGCAGCTTTATTTGCTTTAGTATTTATTGCTTTACCGATCATCAATAATCAATTGAATGATCCCAATAGTACCTTATCAATTCTTATAAATGGAGCCCCACCAGTCGTCAATGTTCCTAAAGATAATACTGAAGAATTTTCTGATGGTGGTACTGCTCAAGCATTAACTGCTTCAACCAAGATGAAAAAGTTTAATATCGTTATGGAAAACTTCTCTTTAACAGAGGATTCCCTTAAATGTAATATGTATAGTTATAATGGACTTTTGAATCTTGATGAAAAAGAGTATTATTTAGAAATATATTCTTCTTCAGATAATCTATTAGCAGCTATTAAATTAACGGGTACCTTTGATGCAACATCAACACCAGTTGATCTTTCCATCAATGGACTTAACTTCAATACAGGTTATAAATATTTAGGTAAGATCGTTGAGATGAATGAAGAGTTATATCCTGATGTTGAATTATCTACTGATGAATCTGGTATTGGTTCATTTACATGTACCTTAAAGGAACAAAGAAGTATAACCTATACCTTCAAGAATAACTATTTGATCAAGATTGATGATCAAGAGAATGTCTTATTAGCTGATTATTCTAGTCAAGAATATTTAAATAAGAAAAAGGATTTTGATACTAAAAAGAGTAATCTTGGAGATATAGCATCTGTTGAAGAAAATGATACTGGTTTTGTTTTTAAAGCAACTATTGATCTAGAAGCACCTAATTATGTCGTTCCTGAATCTGTTCTTGATTATAATTATTATAAAAAGGATTCCTTAGCAAAAGAAATTAATTATGCTCTTAAAGGAAAAGGATATGATTGTAAATGACATACAATTTTTGTATAAATGATTTCGAAGGTCCTTTGGACCTTTTATTACATTTAATAAGAAGTAGTAAGATGTCGATTGAAGATATCAATGTTACTAGTATTACAAGTCAATATTTAGATTTTATCAATAGTAGTAAAGAGATGAGTGTTGATATAGCTAGTGAATACTTAGTAATGGCTGCTGAACTTATCCATTTAAAAAGTCGCATACTTTTAAATAAAAAAGAGATCGATGAAGAAGATCAAGAATATGAATTAAATAATGAAGAAGACTTAAAGAATAAGTTATTGGAGTATGAAAAAGTTAAAGAGATTACTTCTTCATTTAAACAATTAGAAGATAAGAGAAGTGAGTTTTATACTAAGCTACCTAGTGATCTTCAAGAATATCGTAATAATGATAATGTTGTTTGTGGAGAATGTAGTGTTGATGATTTAGTAAATGCTTTTGCATTATTCTTAGAAAGACAAAAGTTTAATAAACCTCTTAATACTAAGATTACAAAGAAGGAATTAAGTGTATCAGAAAGAACCCATCAAATAAGATCAATCTTAAAGAAAAAGGGTAAATGTGAATTTACATCCTTATTTGATGTTGTTTCCAAACCTTATGTCGTTGTAACCTTTCTTTCGGTTTTAGAGATGGCGAAGAATAATGAATTAGTGATAACTCAAGATAAAAACTTTGGAAGTATAATGCTAGAAATGAAGTGATAGAATGAAACAACTGGGAATTTTAGAGGGGATTCTCTTCGTTATGGGGGATGAAGGAATCGATCTAAAGAGTTTATGTGAAATTATGGGAATCAATGAAACCGAAGCTAAAGATTTACTTATGCAATTAAAGAAGAGCTATGAGGATGATAGTAGGGGATTAAGAATTTCCTATTTAGGGGATGCCTTCAAACTAACGACGAAGCAAGAACATAAGGAATACTATGAAAAGTTGGTGGTTAATCCAGGTACCAATAAATTGAGTCAAGCAGCGCTTGAGACCTTAGCGATTATCGCTTATAATCAACCCATCACCAATCCTGAGGTTAGTGAGATCAGGGGTGTCGCCAGTGGGCAATTGATTCGTAAATTAGTAGCGAAGGGATTATTAAAGGAAGCTGGTAAATCCGATATGCCAGGAAGACCTAATCTCTATCGTACGACTAGTGAATTCTTGGATTACTTTGGTCTAGCAACCATCGAAGATTTACCAAAGGTTGAGCTTAAGGATGAGAATAGTGAAACAAGTGAAACCGACTTATTTACTTCGATATATAAAGACAATGAAGAAGTAGAAGATAACGAAGATTAAAAATGTAGCAAACCTACATTTTTTATTTCTAATTTTATTAATAATATGTTATAATCTACTTATGCAATGCCCGTGTGGCGGAATTGGTAGACGCGTTGGACTCAAAATCCAATGGTAGCAATATCGTGCCGGTTCGAGTCCGGCCACGGGCACCAATTATTGTTATTTAAGCCCCATAATATCGGGCTTTTTATTTTTTTCTACGCAATAATTACTCCGAAATAATATACATATTGGGAATAGAAAACACCTTGATAAAAATTGATCGTTATGATATGATGAATATGTCAAGGGAACTTGCATAAAATAAAAAAGAGGAACATTTGTGTAGCAAGTGAATGTCACCTCTAATAATTTAGGATTGACACTCGATCAATGCTGATTGAGTGTCATATTTTTATTGCTATTACCAATAAGGTAAGGAGTAATAAAATGATAGCAATAAGCC
>CANQQK010000056.1 GCA_947626015.1 uncultured Bacilli bacterium
GTTCTTCATCTTCAGTTGTTTCTACTTCATCTCTTAAAGTTAAGTCGGCATCTAAATCATCCATACCTTCGTCATCAGTTTTATCTTCATTAATATCTTCATCACTCGCACCATCATCTAAAGATTCACTATCTGATGGCATCGACTCCGAATCAAGTTTTTCTACTCCTTCAGATAAATCATCTAATTCATCACTAGGTGTTGATGGAGTTGCACTTAATTCATCAGTATCTTCTACTTCCCCACTTGAACTTTCTTCACCATCCTTTGGTGTAGTATTAGTATCTGGCGATTCTTCTATTCCATCAGATTCAGTTGAGCCACCTTGTGATTCACTTGGTTTACTATCTTCCACTGATGAAGTTGAACTTAGTTCTTCTTCAGTATCTTCCGATTCACTATCCAAACTTTCTTCACCTTCTACTGGTGTTGAGTTGGAATCTAATGATTCTTCTATTTCTTCAGATTCAATCGAACCATCTTGTGATTCACTTGGTTTACTATCTTCCACTGATGAAGTTTGACTTAGTTCTTCTTCAGTATCTTCCGATTCACTATCCAAACTTTCTTCACCTTCTACTGGTGTTGAGTTGGAATCTAATGATTCTTCTATTTCTTCAGATTCAATCGAACCATCTTGTGATTCACTTGGTTTGCTATCTTCCACTGATGAAGTTTGACTTAGTTCTTCTTCAGTATCTTCCGATTCACTACCAGAACTTTCTTCACCATCAGTTGGTGTTGAAGATGAATCTAGTGATTCATTCATTTCTTTAGATTCTGATAAATCTTGTTCGGACTCATCAGGTAATTCACTCTCTTGAATATTGTTATCTAACTTATCTTCATCACTTGTTAAAGAAGGAGTATTATTTTGTTTACTTATTAATAATTTCCAAAAATGCATAATAACTCCCTTCTTTAATAAAGTACGTATAATACCTATCGAGAATCTATGATAACATTTATCAAGGGGATAAGCAAGATAAGTTTGTTGAATATTAGGAATAAAATGGTATAATAAACAGCTAAGAAATGGGAAGTTATTATGCAAGAAGATATTAAAAATAATAATTATATTGAACCAAGGAAATATATGAATTCTTCTTTAGAAGAAATTACTTTACCTAATAATATCAAAGGGATCGGTTATCAAGCTTTTGCAAGTAACCATCATCTAAAAAAGATTATCTTACCGGAATCATTAGAAACTCTTGAAGATGAAGCCTTTATGGGATGTGAATATTTAGAAGAGATCGTTATTCCCGAATCCGTTAAAGAGTTAGGTAAAGGTTTATTTAAGAATTGTAAAAGACTTAAAAAGGTATCCTTACCTAAACATTTAACTGCTATTCCTGATGAAGTATTTAAAAACTGTCATTCATTAGATATTACTTTAGATGATAATATTACTTCATTAGGTAAAGAAACATTTTTAGGATGTCATTCATTAAGTCATTTCCCAAGTCATGTCAAAAGTTTTGGGGATGCTTGTTTTAAATATTGTCATGGTTTAAAAGAAGTTATATTAGATGATGAGGTTTCTTTATTACCTACTTCGTTATTTGATGATTGTATCAATCTTGAAGAAGTTATTTATAATGGTGGAAATGGGATGGTGGTGCATCCTCGTTGTTTCCGTAATTGCCAAAAACTAAAAGACATACCGAGTTTTGTGAGTATACTTAGTGAAGGCATCTTCGAAGGATGTGATTCCTTTGAAGAGGTAACCTTACACACCCTAGATATACCGGTCTCTGCTTTTCGTAATTGTCGTCATTTAAAAAAAGTTCATAACATAGATAAGGTTTGCTCTATTGGAAGCAATGCTTTTTCAGGATGCCTTAGTCTCGAAGAAGTTGATCTAAGGTGTCTTAAAAGAATCAGTGCTGGTGCTTTTAGAGACTGCCATCATTTAAAGACCTGTCAATTAGATTTAGGTCTTAGAGATATTGGTAAGGAAGCATTTCTTAATTGCTATGAACTAGAAAATATTTCTCTACCGGATACGGTTGAGCGCATCGATAAACGCGCATTTAAGCATTGCCATAGCATTCGTCATATAACGATTCCTGGAGCTTTACCAAGAATTTGGGATGATTCTTTTTCCTATATGTCTTCCCTTGAAAAAATCGATGTCTCCCCTTTTAATAATCGTTTTATGACCCCGGATCATATTGGTTTAATAAGTGAAGATCATCAAAAATTTGTTTTATATGCGATGGGTCATAAAGATACTAGTTATTCCTTAGGCCATTATTGTATGACGATCTTTGATGATCGAGAGATTATCAGACCTCTTTGCTATATCGGCCCTTACGCTTTTGCGGGTGCTAAAAATTTAAATACTTTAACTATCTGTAGTTGTGTTAATGATATCGAAAAAACATCATTTGATGGTTGTGATAATCTTCATACCCTTAATATCGAAGGCATCTCTTTATATAGTTCCGTTGGTTTAAGTATGCGTGATCATGGGCATTATTATTTCGATGATCATGATGAAGTACATATTCCCGTTAAAGAGGTAAATTTCCGTGGTAATTTAATAGCTATTATGGGTAATGCCCTACCTTGTTTTAAAGAGGTAGCAAAGATAACTTTACCGGATACAGGTTCTTATCAATTATATGATAATGCCTTTGAAAGCTGTATTAATCTAAAAGAGATAACCGTTCCTAAGAATGCTACCTATATTGGTATTAATGCTTTACCTAAAGGATCTACTCCTTTCTTTAAAGATATCAATTTAAGAATGCCTAATCTTATCAGTATGACTCATAATACCGATTATAATGGTGATTATAAATTATATACCTTAGATGATGGAACTTATTATATTGAAGGAGATAAGATTATAAAGATTACGAAAGATGATATTCGTAAGGCGGTTAGTAAACCTGAATATATCGAAGGTAATCCCATCCTCTTCTTAGATTTCTATCAAGATTTAAAGGAACATCATCTTCTAAATGAAGTCTTCTTAAATGGTATTTTAATGGCTAATATGAGTTTAGAAAATCGTTTAATATTATTTAATAATATTCATTCTAATGATGAATGGGAGTTTAAGGCTTTAGATAAAAGTATGTTATTTCAAGATAATGATAATACGACCAAAAGTTTATTAAGTTCCGATAACTTCATGAAAGTAATCGATTATCTTCATCTATTAAGAAATGAAAATATTCAAGATAAAGAATTATTTCATAAGAACTTTATGTGGTATATGTCATTAGAAGATTATGGTGTATTACTAAAATTAGATCGTCATTTACTTATAAGTGTTATCAATAGAAGTAATATTTTAAATATTAAGAATGAAGGACTTAAAAAGGATGTCTTTGAAGGAAGACATTTAGAAAACTTTATCAATCTTATTAATGAATATGATATTAAAACTAAAATCTTATTACATCCAGCTTTTATTGCTTTAAGTGATCATCCTTTAGTAAAAGAATTATTCAGTCATTATAATGCTAATATGAAAAGAGTTCTTATCTTAAGTAAGGTTTTAGATAATGAAGAAACAGCTAAGCAAAATCTTTTAGATCTTTTAACATTATTAAAGATTACGGGTTGCTTTAGTGATGATGAAAAGTTATCCCAAAGATCGATGACCTTTATATGTGAAAAGATGTTTAGTGATAACTTACCTAATAATAAAAATGAAAATCAAGTTATAGGTGATGATTTACACCGAATATTTAACTTTCAATATGAAGATGAGATCAATAAAGAATTTATTAATTTCTATTTAGAAAACTATCCTGAATTATTAAAACAAGAAAGAATCAAAGCTGGTTTTATTGAAAGAGTTTATATCAATTTTAAAGAAATATCCAAAACAGCAACATCCCATAAAGGTTCCCAAAGGAAATTGAAGGTTACGATGGATAAATGTATAAGTTACCTATCCTCAGTTAAATTCGATGGTGTTAGCAGTGAACATCGTAAATTAGCAGAATTAATTGGCGCTTGGTATGATAAAAATGAAACATGGTTAAAAGCTAAAAGAGTTTATGAGGAAGCTAAGATGGCACCTAGAAATATCTTTGATAAGATCGAAGTCAGTGATGAAGGTAAGATCATCTATCTTCATGATAAGAGAACCGATTTAAAAGAAAAAGTTAATGATAATTTTTCATATGAATGGCTTCCTAAACAAAATATGGATAATCTTGTATTAGGTAAATATTGCAATTGCTGTGCTCATGTTGAAGGAGCTGGTGAAGGCATTATGCGTGCTAGTATGATTCATGATTCGGTGCAAAACTTAGTAGTTCGTAATGAAAAAGGTGAAATCATTGCTAAATCAACACTATATGTTAATCGCAGTGCGGGATATGCCGTATTTAATAATGTGGAATCATCATTTAATTATCGCAGTCATAAAGATTTAATTAAAATCTATAAAGCATTTATGCGCGGAACTAAAGCTTTTATCGAAAGATATAATGAAAATAATGATATTAAATTAAGTGAAGTTACGATTGGTGCTAATCGTAATACAATCTTAGATTGTTTAAGAGAGAATAATCACCCTGAAGTTAATATTCATGATTCCCTAGAATTTGGTGATTATTCAGTTGATTCCCAATATCACTATGCTGGGGATTGGAAGACTGCGCAAAGATTAGTATTTAAGATTTAGGAGATATTATGGAAAATCCCAAGGGAAGAATAACAAGTGAGATGTATAAGGGAAATAATGATATCGAAAAGATCGTTATTCCTGAAGGTATAACCATCATCGAAAATGATGCCTTTTTGGGATGCCATAATTTAAAAAAGGTTACCCTCCCTTCAACCTTAAAATACTTAGGAACGTGTGCTTTCGAAGATTGTTATTCATTGGAAGAAATAACGATACCGGAAAGTCTTCAATATATACCCGAATCAGCATTTAAAAATTGTCATAACCTAAAAAGAGTTAATATCCATGATCATATTATTTATATCGATGATGATGCTTTTCTTAATTGTTATAACTTAGAAGCGTTTCAACTTCCTTCAGAAATCGAAACCATAGGTATCAGAGCTTTCTCGCACTGTGATAAGATTAAGCACATTGATATTCCCGAAAAACTAAATGATATTGGCATGGCAGCTTTTGCTGAGATGAATAGTTTAGAGAAGATTACCGTTCATCCACATAATCATACCTATACTAGTGATGAAGATGTGGCTTTGATCGATAGTGAAAATGGTAATATCTTGCAATATGCGATAGCTAATAAAAAGGAAGAATATATCGTTGGTTATTACGAAAAAGATGAGATGACGTGTCTGATATATAATATCTTGAACTTTGCTTTTACGGGAGCAAAGTATCTTAAGACGATTTACATTCCTTCGGAGCTAGAAAGTATCGGACCTGATACCTTTAAAGATTGTCCCAACTTAAAAACCTTAAAGATCTTCTTTACCCCATATGGCAAAGTCTTACTCATAAGAGATAATGCTGTTTGGAAAAGAGATGCTCATATTCCTTTTGAAGATATCACTATCGAAGATGGTGTTACTTCCCTAGCCGATAATCTAAGCTTTATATTTAAGAATACTAAGAAAGTCTCCCTACCCAATACCTTAGAAGAGATTGGTAGCAATGTCTTCACGGAAGGATGCCTTCAAAGTTTAAATATTCCTTCTAGTGTTATCAGCATCAATCCTAATGCTTTTGCGGATGATATGGAAATCAATATGTTTGGTTTTAAAACCTTTAAAGCGAAAGACATTGCTCTTCTTACAACACAAAGGGATAAAGATTATCGTCGTAAAGAGATCAATAAAAATGATAGCAAAGTCCTAGCAATGAAGGATGGTACCTACTACGTCTTCTTAAACGACTATGCCCCAATCAAAGTAAGTAAAGATGAAATCGATAGTTTATCAAAGAGTTCTTGTATCTTACATGATGAACCCGATGTCTTTTTAGATTATCTTATCGACCTTTTATCACTCAATGCTAATTATCATGAACAATTCATCAATATCATATCTAATGAAAACTTAAAAAAATTATTTGAGCAAATATTCCAAGATATGGAATATGTTAGATTAATCGCCCAAAATAAACATGAAAATTATATTAGAGAGATTCTTGCTAATAGCAATAATAATGATGAACTATTATTTAATGGTATCATCATGCGTAATCTTAGTAAACGTGATTTAATCTTAATGATCAATAATATGACCCCTTCTCTAAGAAGATTTATTATGATGAGTAAGATCTTCAATAATGAAGGTGATACTTATGAAAATCGTTTATTATTTGATAATATGGAAAAACTTATTAATTATACTAATCTCTTAGAAACCTACCAAAGATATGATCGTTTTCTATATCAACCATGCTTTGCTCTTTATCTTCCCACAAAATATTTAGAGTTATTAGTAAGTCATTATAATGCTAATATTAAAAGAATGTTAATTGCTAGCAAGATCTTTGATGGAAATGATAATGAAGGTCATAATCTTAATGACTTACTTAAACT
>CANQQK010000057.1 GCA_947626015.1 uncultured Bacilli bacterium
GGTTTTTTGTTTATATATTATTGTGGTGATCTTATGAAAATGAAAGTCTTAAGAAATATCGTTATGGTATTGATTGTTCTTTTAATTGGGGTCTTTGCATCATTAAAATATAATAATAGTAAAGTTTATTCCTTAGAGGGAGTAATTGTTGATAAGACGAAAGATACAGTAACGATTAAAAGTGATGATAATACGACTTATACTTTTAAGGTTTCTTTAGATGGATATGAAGTAGGTGATATTATTCTTTTGGAGTATTTGGGAATTTTAAATGATCTTGAAGATGTTCATAACAATGAAGTTATCAACAGTAAAGTAATTACTAAACATGAAGAAAATGAAGTAGCTACGGAGTTATTTCAAAACTATGAGAAGAAAGCCGAAGAGTTACTAGGTACAATGAGTATTGAAGATAAGATTAAACAGATGTTGGTAGTTCGTTATGATGATAAGGAAATACCCGGTATTGGGGGCTTTATCTTCTTTGCTAAGGATTTTAAAAATAAAGATGCCGATGCTGTAAGAAAGATGATTTCTTCCTTACAGGAGAATGCCAAAATACCTCTTCTTACCCTAGTTGATGAAGAGGGTGGAAGCGTAGTGCGAATTAGCTCTAATCCACTTCTTAGAGCATCTAAATATCTTTCTCCAAGAGAGGTTTATGAACAAGGAGGAATGGATGCTATTAAAGATGATACCTTGGATAAGAGTGAATTACTTAAGAGCTTAGGTATCAATGTTAATCTTGCTCCTGTCGTTGATATTGCTACAGAATCCGATGCTTTCATGTATAAACGTTCCTTAGGTTATGACGTAGAAACTACATCCAAATTTGCTAAAACCGTTATTGAAGCTAGTAAGGGTAGTGGAGTATCCTATGTATTAAAACATTTCCCAGGATATGGTAATAATGATGATACGCATGTCAGTGAAGCTCATGATGAACGTAGCTACGAAGACATTATGGGTAATGATATCTTACCTTTTAAGGAAGGTATTGCTTCTGGTGCAGAAGCAATCTTAGTAAGTCATAATATCGTTAATAGTATCGATGAAGATAATCCCTCATCACTATCTTTAGATATTCATAAAATATTGATCGATGAACTTAAGTTTAAAGGTATCATCATTACTGATGATTTAGAGATGGGTGCAACTAAAAATATCACTGATAAATATATCAAAGCTGTAAATGCTTTAAATGATATCTTAATCGTTACTGATTATGATGAAGCTTATAAGGAATTACTGAGAGGATATCAAGAAAAGGATATCAATATTGATACCATTGATAGGGCAGTTTTAAAGATATTAGAATGGAAATATTATAAAGGTTTAATAAATGATAATGACAAATAAAAACTCCACAGTTGTGGAGTTTTATTAACTAAATATATATGGATCTTCTTCAGTACCAGTACCACTAACATATACTGCTTTATCAGTAATATTTAAGGTTACTTGAATATAACCACTAGTACTAGCAAATCTTTCCTCTAATCCATGATACATATTATATATTGTACGGGAATCTTCACTAGATGCTGTTAGAGTATGAATATCGGTTTCAAAAGTGCTGAACCAATTATAATTACGACAAGTACGATCTAATGTTGCTTTACAATCTGTATCCAAAGAAGCTTCGAGGAATTCATAAGCTGCTAGTAAACCAAATGGTTGTGCTTCTAACTTCTTAGAACATTCTGTAGAACCATCTTTGCTTGTATCATCTTTACTACGTTTACCAATACATAGATCTTTATTAACGATATAAGCTTTAGCTTCACTAGGCCATATCGTTTCATCAGCATAATATTCATCAACATATTCTTTAATACGGGAATTTATATCATTAATAACATATTCATTGATACCGTTGGAATTTCTAAAATCTTGATTATAACGATTATCCCAAGTACTACGACCAGATTTAACAGCTTCGATTAGTTTAATAGAATTATCATCATTAATCTTGATGATTCTAAATAATAGGTTATTGAACATAACGTAGTTATCCTTAACTTCACCACGCATAATATATTCATCACCAACTTCATAAAGACCAATACCAGATTCTACTAATGAGTTTTCAACAATAACTTCACTTAAGAATTTAGATTCATAATCTTTACCACAACTTAGGTAAGGACTATAAAGATAATAACCATTATTATTAGTAACGGTTACATTACCATCACATTTAACATTTTCATCATCGAATAACTCACTAACTTCATCAATCTTACCATCAGATATCATCTTCTTTAAAGTATATACCTTTGTATCTTGATCATTAGCAGGTAATTCTTTTTCATTTTCTTCATAATAATCTTTAGCAATTTCTAACATCTTTTCTTGTAGTTTTTCATAAGTATAGGTTGTTTTACTACAACTTGCTATCATAAATAAGACAATAATAAATACAAAAAAACCTGCGATAACACCACCAAAGATTTTCATCAATTTGGGATCCATTTTATCCACTCCATTCGCCATTTAAATTATAACAAAGATAAAACTTTCTTTCAATAATTATTTAGATATGATATGATGTATTTGGTGAGTAGTAATGAGTAAGAAAAAAACTAAAAAAGAAACTAAAAAGAAACATACGTTATTAATTATAACAATCGTAATTGTTGTTTTAATCGTTTTAGGAGGTATTATCTTTTTATTATTAAATAATGATACCAAAGAAAATGATAATGATAAAAAGGATCCTAATAATACTACTAATAAGGTTAATAAAGAGGATGATATAGTAGATATCATCGATGTTAATAGTAAATCAAGAAATGTTGCTGTAATGATCAATAATATTAAAACAGTATGGGGTTATCAAAGTGGTTTACAAGATGCTTATATCGTTTATGAAATTATTGCTGAAGGTGGTATAACACGTTTTATGGCTTTATATAAAGATGCTAATACAGCTCGTATTGGATCTATAAGATCAGCAAGAATATATTACTTGGATTATGTCTTAGAAAATGATGCTATGTATGTTCATGTTGGTGGTTCTAAGGAAGCTTTAAGTGATATAAAATCATTAAAGATTACAGATATGGGAACAGGTATTATCTTTAGAGATAAAACCTTAGGTTTGCATCGTGAACATACGGCCTTTACTTCGATGGAAAATATCATGAATAGTGCAGCTAAGAGAAAAATTAGAACGACTACCGAAAAGGATAATCTATTCAATTATAGTGCTCAAGAAATCGATCTTTCTAAGATGGAAGGAGCTATTCCTGCAAATAATGTTTTAATCAATTATTCTGGAAGTCAAGAGGTTACCTTTGAATATGATAAGGATGCTAAAGTATATAAACGTTTCCAAAAGGGTAAACCACATATCGATTATGTAACCAAGGAACAATATACAACGAAGAATATCATTACCTACCAAATTAAGAATAGTAGTTATGATTCCTATGGAAGACAAAAATTGGATAACTTAGGTAAGGGTGAAGGATTCTATATTTCTAATGGCTATGCAGTACCAATTACATGGCAAAAGGATACACGTTCATCACAAACGATATATCGTTATAAGAATGGAGAAGAGATCGTTTTAAATGATGGTAATACCTTCATTCAAATTCAACCTAAAAACAAGAAATTAAGTATAAATTAATTGAATTCTTAACTGCTAAGTGATAAAATAAACCTAGAGAATGATAAGGAGAGGCGTTATGGAATTTATTGTTGGTAATTATGCAATCTTTTTAGTAATCGCTATCGTTTTATTACTAGGATTGTTTGGATATATGATGGATCGTAAGAGATATGAAAAATATCGTCAAGAGATCATTAATGAGGAAAGAGTAGCGGATGCCTTAGAGGCTGCTCCGAACGTTGGAGAAGTCAATATGGATGGTATGATACCGCAAACTGCTCCCGGAGTAATGGCGACTGGAGCTGTAGAGCCAGCTGCTATGGATCCTATGGCTGGGGCCAATCCTCAAGTTCAAGTTATGAATACGATGCCTCAAGGAAATACGGGTGGACAAAACAATCAATAAATGCATTTACTTGCATTTTTTGTATGGATGCTATTAAAATTTTGTTATAATATATTTTATTAAGGAGTTGGATTATGTTATCATTGACGACTATTTGGAGTATGTTTACTAAACTATTGGACATCTGCGTAATATGGGCAATGTTCTATTTCCTTTTGAAGAACTTAAAGAATAATTTAAAGATGGTTCTAATATTTAAAGGTATAGTTTGGTTATTAATAATTAAATTATTGAGTGTTGTTTTGAATCTATATACGGTTGGAGTTATCTTGGAATATATTATTTCTTGGGGACCGATAGCAATCATTATTGTCTTCCAACCAGAGATTCGTAATGTCCTTGAGCAAATTGGTAGAACCCAATTATTGGGACGTCATAAGGTCTTAACGGTTGATGAAAGAGAAAGAGTTACTTTCGAAATCATGACAGCTATCGAGCATTTAAAGAAACAAAAGATTGGTGCTTTGATCGTTATTGAAAGAAATATGTCTTTACAAGAATACATTGCTCCAACGACGAAACTATATGCTGATATCTCTAGTCAATTATTGGAAGCTATCTTCCTTCCGCCAAACCCATTACATGATGGTGGTGTTATCATTCAAGGTGATAAGATTACCTGTGCAGGTGCGGTATTTAAGACTAGTATGAACCCAAATGTTAATAAGAAGTTAGGTACTCGTCATAGAGCTAGTTTAGGTGTTGCTGAGGAAACCGATGCTATTGCTTTGGTTGTATCTGAGGAAACTGGTCGTATCAGTATCGCTTGTGATAATTACTTACATTATAACTTAACTCTTGAAGAGTTCCGTAATATGTTAGTAGATGAGCTTACACCAAAGACCAATGTGTTCTATGATGCTGATGAAAGTGAGGGTGAAGAAAATGAGTAAGATATTTAAGCCCTTTATCAAATTCTTTCAATTGATATATCGTATCATCGATAAGATAATTGTCACCCCAATATGTCGTATTATTTATAAGGTAAGTGAAGTATCGAAAAATAATGCTGGACGTGTTGAAAAGGTATTAAATCGTCCAAATATTTTGATTTATTTATCCTTAATCATTGCGATTGCTTTATTCCTTTTGGTTGATCGTCAAGTTATCAATCTAAAGGATACGGATGCTAAGATTATTGAAAATCAACCTATCGAAGTTAATTATAATCAAGAAGCTTATGTTGTTGAAGGAATACCAGAAGGTGTTGATATTACCTTAATTGGTTCTAAGTCAGCTATCTATATAGCTACCCAATTAGGAGAACATAATGTTACCCTTGATCTATCTAGTTATTCCTTAGGTACTTGGAAAGTACCTCTAAAATATAATCATTCATCTTCATCAATCGATTATAAACTAGATCCTTCTACGGTTACAGTAACGATCAGTGAAAAGGTTAGTGAAGTTAAAACTTTAGGTTATGATTTGATGAATGAGAATAAACTTGATAATAAGTTAAGCATTACGGATGTTAAACTTGATACTAATGAGATTATCGTTAAATCAAGTCAAAAGATCTTAGATAAGGTTGCTGTTGTTAAGGCTTTAATCGATGCTTCCCAAATCAATCTTAAGGAATCTGGTAAATATACTTTTGATAGTGTTCCATTAGTAGCATATGATAATCAAGGTAATAAACTTGATAATGTGGAAATGGTACCTACTAAGGTATCAGCTACGGTAACAATTGATTCATATCATGTTAAGAAACCAGTAGTGGTTGTAACATCTGGTACGATGAGTAATGGTAAAGCTATAGCATCATTAACATCATCTGTTAAAGAGGTTGATGTATATGGTGAGAAGTCATTGGTTGATGCTATTACTTCTGTAGAAGCTGTTGTAGATATTACTAATGTTAGTGAAAATACAACCTTAGATAATGTTACGATCGTTAAGCCAGCTGGTGTTCGTTTGATGAGTGCTGAGAAGACGAATGTTACGATTGAAGTTGGTAACCAAGCGCAAAGAACCCTTAAGGGAATAACCCTTCATCAAGCAGGATTATCGAGTGACTTATCAGCTGGTGCAAGCAATGTCGAAGATAAGTATATCGATGTCATCATTACTGGTGTTGAATCGGTTATCAATAATGATATCTCAGAAGAGAATATCTATGCTTATGTTGATCTAACAAATTTAAAGAGTGGTGAACATTCTGTTGATGTTATCGTTGAAGTTAGCGATGAACGTGTTACTGCTAAACCAGTAAAGACAAAAATTAATGTCAAAATTAAAAATAAAAGTAGTTAATTAAACTACTTTTTTTTATTTATGTTATACTTGTGATAGTAAGGTGTGGTGTGATATGCGTAATCGAAATGGTTTTACCCTTATCGAAATATTAGCGGTTTTAATCGTTTTGTCTTTACTTATCGTTTTAGCGGTACCTAGTTATACATCGATCTATTCTTCGATTAAAAGACAAACGTATCATAGTAAAATAACGGAGCTTAATGC
>CANQQK010000058.1 GCA_947626015.1 uncultured Bacilli bacterium
GGTCTTATCTCCCCATTGATATCGGATAGATTCTTCGTATGATATAAAAGCGCATTAACCAAGGTATTATGGGCATTACCATTACCGGGATGTACAACCATTCCACTAGGTTTATTTAAAACAATAATATCATCATCTTCATAGATGATATCTAAAGGTATATCCTCAGCTTCGATATTTAAAGGTTCAATAAAACCCTCTTTGATACTAATAACATCATCATCTTTAACGACATAATTAGCTTTAACTTTCTTACCATTGACCAAGACATATTCATTTTCAATCATCTTAGCAATCGTACTACGTGATTCATCCAAATAATTAACCAAATATTTATCGATTCTTGAGTGCTCTTCCTTGACCCTTATTTCCATTTTTAATCTCCCCTTTAATCGTTGAGAAAACCAGTAATAATACTCCTATAACGATACTGATATCCGCAATATTAAATACCGGAAATTGATAACTAAAGATCTTAATAGCAATAAAATCTCTAACAAAACTACAGAATATTCGATCAGCTAAATTACCTAAAATTCCCCCAACCAATAATCCAAAAGAGATATTATTAATCTTATTATCTTCATAGGAATACATCATATTGAAAAGTAAAATCAAAATGATAACTGATATCACAATTAATAATGTGCTGTAGCCTTCTAATATCGACCAAGCAGCACCAGTATTTTGATAATATTTAAGTTTTAAAAAGCCTTCAATTATATTGATATTAGCATTATTTATTTGCATTAAAGATTTCGTTATTTGATCTATAATTAAAATAATTATAGCTATAATAGCTTTGCTTTTATTCATATCAAACACCTGCCATAATTATATCTTATTTATCTTAAATCTACAAGTATTACATCTTCCCCAATCTTGATAATTTCGGATAATTTGATATTGGTTTCATTATTATAAATATTTAATCTTTTGATAAGTTTTTTAGGTTCAACAACAAAGTAATTGATCGTTCCATTTTCTAAGATATCCATATCGATAATCTTACCAATATTACGTCCATTATTTTGATTGACCACATCTTTAAGTTGTAAATCACTTATTCGCATGAAACCACCTATATAATTATATGCACTTAAGTTTATTTAATAAGTTTTTTAATATTATCGATAGCGTTCTTTTCAATACGTGATATTTGGGCTTGACTGACACCTAATTCACTTGCTAATTCCATTTGTGTTTTACCAATAACATAACGATCGATTAAAACATTCTTTTCTCTTTCTTTGATATGTTCAAGAGCTCTTCTTAGAGATATTAACATATCGAGTTCCCTATTTTGATCCTTCTTATCAGCTATTTGATCTAAAAGATAGATCGTATCTCCTCCATCATTATAGATAGGTTCATAGATACTTAAAGGTTCAATACAGGAGTCATAAGCTTCTTTGAGTTCATATTCACTAATACCTAATTCCTTAGTTATCTCTTCGATTGTTGGTTCAACACCATTTTTAACCTGATAAGCATCCTTAAACTTCATGATTTGATAAGCAAGATCTCTAATACTTCTGGTAACCCTTAAAGCATTAGCATCCCGAATATATCTTTTAACCTCACCCATGATCAAAGGTACAGCATATGTGGAAAACATAACCCCAATCGAGATATCAAAATTATCCACGGCTTTGATAAGACCTACACACCCAATCTGAAAGAGATCATTGATATCATTCTTACCATTATTATAGTTTTTAATAATCGATAAGACCAACTTTAAATTTCCATTAACGATTTTTTCCTTAGCTTCTAAATCCCCTGCTCTTAATCTTTTAAATAACTCTAATGTTTCTTCCTTCTTTAAAACGGGTAGATTATTCGTATCAATACCATTTATATCAACCTTATAACGATTCAAGATCATCAATCCTTTCACCATTATAATGGTTTAAAATAAATATTTATATTCATAATAATATTAGGTGATAAAATGTATTACTATCTCAATAACTTTCTCATATTCTCCCTATTTGGCCATCTCTTTGAAACCTTATTATTTGCTATTACTCAGATGCATAATAAAAGTGGTTTTCTATATCTTCCTTGGACACCATTTTATGGTGTTGGTATTTTAATCATTATCTTTCTTCATGATTATATCTTTAAATTAAATATTAAAAAAACTTTTAAACATATCTTACTGATACTAAGTCTTTTCTTTATTCTTTCTTTCCTTGAATATATTGGAGGTTTTATCTTAGAATATTTACACGGATATTCCTTATGGTCTTATGAAATGGTACCTCTTCATTTTAAATATGTTTCCTTACCCACAAGTATCGTGTGGCTTGTGATGAGTTATCTTTATCTATTTATTATCCGCAAATATAGTGATCGTTTACTTAAAATGATACCTAAATATCTAACGATTATTCTTTCCTTAATCTTTATCGTTGATCTTGTATTAACATTATTAAAATTAATCTATATTAAGACATTATAAAAAGCTCATATGAGCTTTTTATAATTTTTCAATACGTTTTAAGATACGTTCCTTACCCAATAGCTTTAAGATTTCATAAAGATCTGGGGTTTGACTTTTACTAGTTATTGCTACTCTAATAACGGTAGATACATCAGCAACATTACCTTTATATGCACTAGGATTTTCCTTATATAATTTCATATCACTGCAATAACCTAATTCATCAGTTAAGGATTTAATCTTATTAAACCAAGTATCCTTATCATCTTCTTCATCATAATACTTATCTAGATAAGTCTTAACGATTTTTTTGATTTCATCTTGATCAGTAATGTTCATCCATTCATATTTTTCGGGTTTATATAGTTCATCAAACATATACCATATTTGTGGTAATACATCACTCCAGCAAGCATAATCCTTACGTGGTTTCTTTTGTTCTCTTTCGATATTTAAGACCTTGATAGCATAATCCTTATATTCTTCTAAGATATTAGCAAATGAAGCATCAAATTCTTGATAATAT
This sequence comes from uncultured Bacilli bacterium, assembly GCA_947626015.1. Lineage (GTDB taxonomy): Bacteria > Bacillota_I > Bacilli_A > RF39 > UBA660 > CAG-582. Next base: position 2,976 of record CANQQK010000058.1, read on the forward strand.
TTTAATACTTCATCATAAACATCACTAGCTTTCATACGTGATATATGATTCTTAGCAATATTAAACATCTTTTCCACATCGAATAGTGATCCACTAGCACTCATCTTACGGAAATCAAATTTAAAGTCATAGATGGAAGCATCAGGATTAGCATCAAGCCATGCTTCGAAATTCGAATTGGCGATCGTTAATAAATATTTATAAACCGCCATCAAAGGAATACCTTTTTCATGATAGAAGCTTACGGCAGCTTCCGGATCCTTTCTTTTAGATAGTTTTCTTCTCGTACCATCTTCATCAACCTTCATGAGTAAACCCAAGTGACCATACTTTGGTTGTTCAAAACCAAACATCTTAAATAATTCCATATGTAATGGGGTTGATGGAAGCCATTCTTCACCACGTAAAACATGGGTCGTACGCATCAAATGATCATCTACCAAATGCGCAAAGTGATATACGGGTATTCCATTTTCTTTTATCAATACATGATCGATATCATTTTCCGGAAATTCAATACGTCCCCGAACAAGATCATTAACGATACATTTACGATTCTCATTACCACGGGATTTAATTCTTAAAGTCCAAGAGTCTCCTCTTTTAATTCTTTCGGCTCTTTCTTCATTGGTTAGATCACGACATCTAGCCCATCCACCATAATAACCGATTCTTCCCTTTTTAGATTCTTGTTTTTTACGCATGATATCTAATTCTTCAGCAGAACAAAAACAAGGATAAGCATAATCATTTTCAACCATCCATTTAGCAAATGTATGATAGATTTCAATTCTCTTAGATTGAATATAAGGTCCATAATTACCAATCTCTTCATCTTCACTGATAACCCCTTCATCACGAGTTATGCCAAAATTATCAAGATCGGATACAATACCTTTAATACCATCTTCAACCTCTCTTTTTTGATCGGTATCTTCGATTCTTAAATAGAAAACACCACCCGTAGTTTTAGGTACAAAACGTTCAATAAAAGATGACATCAAAGATCCCATATGAACAAACCCTGTTGGACTTGGAGCAAATCTCGAAACAACGGCACCTTCAGGTAAATCCCTTTTAGGATACATCTCTTCATAATCAGCAATACTCTTCGTTACATCAGGATACATAATATCTGCTAATTCCTTATTAGTCATAGATAACACCTCTTCCTTGATTATATAAGAAATCCAAGGAAATAACAACAAAAAAACGGATTTAATCCGTTAAAGTACAACTAATAAGATCCGTTCTAATAATCTTACTTAAGATATTATTTTTTTCATTTAAAGATAGATCATCATCTAATTTTTCATAATACTTTTCGTTATGAAAATAAATCTTAATATAACCTCTTTCATTATAACGATCAATATCATATTCTAGTGAGGTATATGGTTCCATCTTGGAATGGCATCTTAAATTAACCCCTTCATGATAATTACCAATAGAAAACGTAATCTCTTCATCATTAAAGACATTTATCAGTAAATGATTATCTTCACTTACCTCTTTTGTTACATCTTTATTATCGATTATAATCTCTTTAAAATAAGGTAAAGTTTCCAAACTTAAAACATCCATGGGAAGGTATAATAGTGTAAAAGATGCTATAATGATGCTTATTATTTTAAGCATAATGATCACCTATTATATTTTCCCCATGGATTATTCATTTATACCTTATCAGTTTAAGGGTTCGTATGTTGGACCTTCTTCTTCGTTATTTCCTTCAATAGCTGTTAAATCTTTGGTTTCCAGAAGATCTAAAAGATCGATTTTTTTATCATTATTATAATCATATTTAGCTTCATATTTTAAATCATTAACGATATTATTTTTTAAACCATCGATATCATATTCGGTGGCATGAACGCTCATGATCATCGCCCCACTACCGATAAGTAAGAGGATAAAGACACCTAAACGATCGATATCATTATCATCGTTATCTAACTTTTCAACTTCATCTTCATCTTCGATATCCTTCATTCTCGTAGCTTCCATGGCAAATACATCTGCACTAACACTCATATCAGGGTCAGTTCCTAAAGCTTCGGAATCAAAACGACTCTTGGAATCACCAAATGGTTTGACATCCGATACTTCGATAGCTTCGCTCATATCCACTTCTTTTTTCTCTTCCCCTAAGCTTGCTATCATATCGACATCTAACTTGATTGGTGCAATGGTATTTTTCTTATTATCGATCGTCTTTTTAATCTCCTTACTACGATTTTCGGTCTTTCTCTTACTTGGTATCAAGAAGATAAAGATGATGACCATCACGATTCCTAAAAAGATGAAGATAAAGAGATAGATATGTTCAAAAAACCAAAACTTGGTCTTGGTGTTTTCATCGATACCTCTCTTTAAAAACATCGCTTCATCACTAGCTTCTCTTTTAACCTCTAGTTCATATCCCTTATGACGATATTTATCCTTCTTAGGACCAACAGCATCATAGTTATAAAGGAAGATTGTCGTCGATGAACCAACTTTAAATTTATCCTTAAGATCAAAGGTTAAGATAGCAAATTTAACATCATCATAAACCTTATCACTATCTGCTAAGATCTTTACCATCGTATATGATCCATCATACTTGGCTTTGCTTTGGGTAATCTTAAAGTCTGATAGTTCCGTGACTTGATTAAGTTCCAAATAATCATTTTGATAACCAATCTCTTGGGTAAGGGCTAAAATACTTTCCCCTCTATAACCTAAGATCACAAATAATTGATCATCGATGATTTCGGTTTCCAAGTCTAGAATAGGTTCAAACTTGGAAGATGCCGCATTAACATTGATATTTATTAAAACAAAACCACAGAGTATAACCAATACATATTTAAGATATTTCATATCATCACCATCTTAATTATATCATAAAAGTGAGATCGTTTATATCTCACTTAATACTTTTATTAATTATGGGATTTTACCAATACTTTCATGGTTCTAATCATTTGCTTAGTATAACCTAGTTCGTTATCATACCAAGCAACGACCTTAACCATTTGACCACTCTCATCATCTAAGACATCGGTTAGAAGACCATCGACTAGAGCACCACAACCTTGTCCGATAACATCACTAGATACAACCGGATCAAAGGTTATCTTGATAACACCACTCGTCGCTTTTTTGAAAGCTTCATTGATCTCATCCTTATCGACACGGCGAACCAACTCAACCGTTAGATCAACGACAGAACCATCGATCGTTGGTACACGGAAAGCTGAACCGGAAAGCTTACCCTTTAGATGTGGTAAAACGGCACCAATGGCACTAGCTGCTCCCGTACTTGCCGGAATAATATTGGCCATGGCGCTTCTTCCACGTCTTGAGAAGGCGCCCTTCTTATGCGCGATATCTAAAGTCGTTTG
>CANQQK010000059.1 GCA_947626015.1 uncultured Bacilli bacterium
GTTGCGAATAGATATTATAGATTATTCATATGTCTTTTTCAATGCAAGTTTGTTGCACTTCAAATTTAAATTAACATCCCTTTTCTAATTTGACATTAAGGACGAGTAATGATAGAATAATCAGCCAAAAGAAGGGGTTTGGATGAAAAAAAATGTTAGAAATTTGGTCTTTAGTGTCTTAATCACTATCGTCTTGGTCTTGATATCGATTCCTTTATGGGAGATGTCATCAGGAGAACGTGTTTTAGATGTCTTAGCAAGTGCTAGTGATGAGCTTTCGATTACGGTTAATGCTGGAACTTTTTCATCACTTATAATCATTGAAGATGATCGTGCTTTTGATAATATCGAAGCAACACCAGTATTATTTCGTAATCCCAATGATAAAGCTAAAAAGTTTGCAATATATTATCTATATGATAAAAAGAGTACCATCGATTATAACAATATCGTCTTAGGTATTGAAAACGAAATCTATCATATCAAAGACTTAGATGTTATTGAAGAAGATGATTATTACTATTTTAAGATTAAGGATTCTTCTTTAGGTGCTTATACTGATAAGTCATATAATATTCGTCTTTGGTTAGATAAGGATACAAAAGTCGTCGATGATATGTCCTTAATAAATGCCTTTGTAACGCAATAATTATTGATTTATTTAGAGATAATGTTATAATTAAATTATGAATTACAAATGATTCGGGGGGATTTAGATGTATAACGAAGATAAAAAGAATATTGGTTGGTTAAATATACTGCTTAAGATAATTATTATCTTTCTAATCTTTATGTTGGTTATCAAATTGATATCTTTAGCAATCTCTCATTATCATCAAGAAGATGATAAGAGTTATTTAAAGGATAACCTAAAGATTATGGATAAGGTTGCTAAGGAATATTTCCAAGGTGATAATCTACCTACAAAGTTAGGTAAATCTAATAAGATAGCTTTACAATTATTGGTTGATAAAGAATTGATCGAAGAACTTAAAGATCCTGATGGTAAGGTATGTTCTTTAAGTACATCATTTATTCAAGCTACGAAGTTGGATTCCGAATATCAAATAAAGAGTTATTTGGAATGTGGTGATGATAGTGATTACTCTAATAGCTTCATCGAAATTGAAGATAATGAGAAACCAGAGGATGCTAGTACAACCACAACTACTAAGGTAACTACTTCAACAACGACTAAAAAGGTAAGTACAACTAAGAAAAAGACTTCAACAACCAAGAAGGTTACAACGACTAAGAGACCGACAACAACGACGACTACTAAATCAACGATTAGATTATATTATATAGTTGATTTCAATACTAATGGTGGTTCAATGCTTCCAAGTCAAAATATTAAACCAGGTGGAAAACTTACAGATGTCGTACCAAGTAGACCAGGTTATAGATTTATTGGTTGGTACTATAATGGTAAGAAATTCGATATGCGTCAAAACATCTATCAAGATTATGTTCTTGTAGCTAAGTGGGTAAAGGAATAGCAATATTCCTTTTTTTCATGAAAAAAGAGATGTTTTACATCTCGTTATTTTTAATCTTTTCGGCAATACCATATACCATGGTAATTCTCGTAGGTATGATATATTTTACCTCTAAGATATCGGCTAAGGCTTTAACGCATAGACGCATTCCTCTAGCACCTTTCCACCAACCAGCATTATCACATCTCTTAATCACATCTGTTAGGGAAACATTATAGAAGAAGTCTTGATCTAATTCATCCATCGTCTTTACATCTAATGAGTAGGGTTGTAAATCACTCTTATAGAAGGTATTTTCCTTTACCGGATAGTTAAGGCTTTCATAGAAATAGATATAATCGCCACCAGCTAAGATTAAGATATCGGCTTTGTTTTTGGGTGGTGTTATTAAAGCTCTAGTCATCTTGACCATCTTATCATAATCCGTAGATGCCACATCTTCCTTTAGATCAGGAAACATATCCGTTGTATCCATTGCACCAAAACCATAATTGGCTTTTTCGATGACTTCATTATCCTTAATGATCGATAGTTCTGTAGAACCACCACCACCGATCATGACCGCAACTGAACCATGATAATCGATATTATGGGTTGCACCATAAACGGTTAAATCATTTTCCATATCCGATGTAACGATATGAAATTCGCTATTGGTTCTGTCCTTAAATTCTTTTAACCAAGAATCTCTTTCTTCATCACTTAGATTACGGAAGATACTCGTTCCATAAACATATAATTGTTCATCTTTAAATTCATCTAAGAAGTTAAATAAAGCTTCTTTATCTTCCTTATCTAAACAATTATTTTGTTTATAATGATTTTTAAATTCAATGGTTTTAAAACCTAAATCTTTGATTTCATTATCTTCATTTAGATAAGCTTTGGTATTAGTGCTACCAATTTCAATTATGACGAATCTTTTCATGTTAATCTCCTTATAGATTAATTTTAACAAAATCTTTAAATAAAGAAAAGTTATTGAACAAAATTATAATTTATGATTTAATGATAGTAGAGTAGTAATAAAGGGTGAATGAGTGTTATGAAGAAGAAAACGATTGTTATTTTAGGATTTTCCATCTTTATAGTTTCAATATTAATATGTGGTGTTATATCTAAACTAAATAGTAATTATGATTTAGATGATTCCTTTTTTAGAATATGTGGTGGGGATAATGAGGATATGAAATGTGTATATACATTTGTAGAATATAATCCTTTTAATCATTGTCATACCTTCTATTATCAAGTAACACATGAATCTATACATGGTGATTATCGTGAAAGAAATCTTCTTCAAAAGGGTAGTAAAAATACCATTAATGGTATCTTAGATGTTGCTAATAAACATAATGCATCTAACTGGATTGAATTAAATCAAGATACTTTAGTAGTAAGAGATATCGATGATTTTGATGATTATAAAAAGGGTGATAAGATCAGTAAAGATGAACTTATGGAAATCATTGATTATATCGAAGATGAAAAGACCTCTTAAGAGGTTTTTTAAATGCATAAAAATAATATTAAACTCCATAATATAAATGGTGATTAATATGGAAAACGAACAAGTAAATGTTTTAGATGAATTGAGTAAAGGAGCATCAATGGGTAAAGATGCTATTCATTTCTTACTCGATAAAGTTAATGATAAAGGTTTAAAAAGAGAATTAAATCGGGAATATGATGAATATCGTGTTTTTTCTGATAAGATTAAAGAGTTGTATCCTGAATATGCTCAAGATGAAGATGATACACCACATGAAACATCTGCTATGAATAAGATGATGACTTGGTATGGTATTGAAATGCAAACCATGATGGATAAATCAACTTCGAAGATTGCTGAATTAGTTATCAAGGGAATGAATATGGGTATTATCGAAGGTAGGAAACTATTAAATCATAAGGACACCGATGCACAAGTCAATGAATTAATCGAAGAATATGTCGATATTCAAGAAAAAGCTTTAGATAAATTAAAAGAGTTTCTATAACAAAAGGACTTCACTGGAAGTCCTTTTTACTTTAAGGTTTTCATTAATGCTACTTGGCGATCATGATAGAAGTCCGTATAATATTCCCTTAGATCATCAGGAATGAAGATTCCTCTTTCATCACTAATCGTATCTAAGACATCATTCATCTTTAAAGCATTCATCCTTTCGGCAGCTTCACGATATTGTTCATCCTTTTTAACCATTCTTTTAAATTCCTCATCACTGATTGCTTTTAAGGAATGATAGGTATAAGGAAATTTAGCTAAAAGAGGACTTTGATACTCTAAATCATCTCGGATATTACCATTGATATCACGATATGACATCGAATATTCATAATCGAAAAGGGGAGCTAGATCGAAGTGATCACCACCGATACATAAGGTATTAGCAAAACGATCGATCATACAAGTAAAGATATCTTTTGTAATCATATTGATTAATTTTCTTCTTAGTTCATTCTTACGATCCCCAAAACGTAAAAGATAATCGATATAGACATATTGAATGATCGAAAGATCACAAGCATTGATATATTCCTTACCTTGTTCTCGAAAGTTCTTACTTAAAAGCCCAATAATATTTTCTTCATTTAAACATAGATCATATTTAATCGTTGGCAGATCCATATATTCCGATAGATATTGACCTAATAATTCATTGATAATTCGGATTGCTAGTGTGGTTTCTTTATAATAGTAATAAGTTCCCTTATATTTAAACCAAAATGGTTTATTATGGAGATCATTGATATCGATATTGATCTCTTTACTAAGGTTAGAAGCTGTATCATCGATTAGAGTAAGATCGGTTAAAGGAATACCTTTAGTATTAGGTGTATAAAGACATTTCGATTTCATTCTTTGATCGACCATAATAACCCCTCTTTCTTAAGAATGTATTTTATCATATAAAGTCCCATTTGTCCAAAAGGGAAGGGCTCTAATTTGAAAATAAGAGCTAAATATGATAGAATAAAAAACTATCAAAAAAGGGGGAATTATGATGTCATTCTGTCAAGATATCTATGATATGTTATGTAAGAAGTATCCGAATTCAGCAATCTATTTAATATCCGATCATCATTTCTGTCATAATAATATTATTTATTATACGAGAACAGAGTTTTCATCCGTTGAAGAGATGCATCAATGTATTATAAAAGAGCACAATCAAACCATTGGTGAAGATGATATCGTTATCTTCCTTGGTGACTTTTGTTTTAAAAATTCCTTTATGCGTGTTTTAGATTCTTTAAATGGTCATAAATATTTAATCTTAGGTAATCATGATCAACCTTATTTGGTAAAGAACTATCCAACTTTAGGTTTTGAAGGGGTTTATAAAACTCCCGTTAAACTTGATGGTGATTTTTTGTCTCATGAACCATTGGTAGAAGGTGAACGTAGTGATATTCAGTTTGATCTAATTGCTAAAGAGTTTGCTAAAGTATCAGCAATGAATTATCATGGACATATTCATACGGAGGATCGTTTAGATCCAAGTAAGTATACCAATGTAACCTGTGAAGCTTTACATTATAAACCTCTTTTAGTAGGTCATACTAAAGAAATCGAAAAACCAGTTAATGATCACTTTATCAATGCTGATGCCTTTGCTAGTGAACTCGTTAATGTTGCTAATCAAATACACTTAAATCCTCGTATTATCTTAAAGGATTACTTATATGCTTATATGTTAGAAGCAATCAATCATTATCAAAAGCAATTCTTTATTCAAGGTTCATATGGTCTTTATAAGAAATATGGTTTTGCATCCGATTTCTCTGATATCGATATCTCGATGTTATATCATCCCGAAATCAGTAAGAATGCTAATATTGCGCGTATGAAAAAATTGGTTGATAGTGCTTATGAATCATTAAAAGATATCGATGGTATCAATCTATCATTTTATAAAAGATATTCATCCTTACGTATTTTTGAAGCTATCTACACTTCGAAAAATCCTTATTTTGCTAAATGTTATATGGATGCCAATCTAGTACCTTTAGATGCTTATCGTGATAGTGATTTCTATTTATATGAAGGTCAAACATCGATGGGTAAATGTCTTAGTAAAACGAATCCTTCTTTATTAGAAGAATATCATTTTCCAGTATTTAAATCCAATGTAATCATTCCGGAAGCCGATATGGCTAATCTCTTATTACAATTATTATTTCAAGTCGATATTGGTAATAAGAAATGGGTTATTATTAAAAAATTGCAATATATTTTTGCAACTAAATATGATAAAAAAAATATCGATAAATTAAGAGATATCTTTACCCGTTTCTTCTTACGTAATATCTGTTTATTACATGCTATGAATCGTTTAGATGAAATACGTTACATTCAAGAATGTTTAGATCATGTTCCCGAATTATTAAATATCTTACCGGATAATATTAAGAATGTAATGCGTTTAATATTAGATAGTGATAGTTCCGAATTCTTAGATATCTTTGCAGAGATTGCTAAGGTTGATGCTCATGATACTTTAAGTAAAAGTAATGAACTCATAAAGGTATTAAAATAATGTTTTATTGACATCTTTTTAGAGATAAATTATAGTATTAAATTATAAAGGGAGTTGTTTATGGAAAAGCAAGATTTAAGTACAATTACTTTACAAGATACAGGATTATATAGTACTAATTATACCTTTTATGGTTTACTTAAAAGATTTGATATTAAATGTGTCTCCCAATTGGTAGATGATAAATTAATTGAAGAGATTTCTACTCATTGTCAAAGAGCAACGAAGAATGAATTATTTGGTTTTATCAATTTGATTAAGTTTGTTTATCTTGGTGAACCAATACCATC
>CANQQK010000060.1 GCA_947626015.1 uncultured Bacilli bacterium
GATAATACGATGTTATTTATGAAAAGCATTGGTATCGATAATATCGATTATTTAATCCTAAGTCATGGGGATTATGATCATTTAGGGGAAAGCAAACACTTAATCGAAAATTTTCCTGTTCATAATGTTATCTTTAATCGAGGAGAATATAATAATTTAGAGAAAGATATCATCTCTTTATTAACATCTAAAGACATCCCTTATTATCAAAATATCAAGGAATTAAAGATTGCTGATACTTCACTCATCAACTTAGATACCAAGACCTATAGTGATGAAAATAATAACTCTTTAGTGTTCTATATGGAATATAATGATTATCGATTCCTCTTTATGGGAGACGCTGGTAAAGAAAAAGAAGAAGATATCTTAAAAAATTATAATCTCAATAATATAACCAGTTTAAAGGTTGGTCATCATGGAAGCAAGACCAGTTCTAGTGAGGTATTTATTGATACTATAAAACCCATCTATAGTATCATCAGTGTTGGTAAGAATAATCTCTACCATCATCCCAGCCAAGAAACCTTAGATAACCTTACCAATACCAATATTCTTCGTACCGATGTAGATGGTACTATCTTGCTAACCATTGAAAATGATGATTTGTATCTTAAGACTTATGAACCATAAAGAACATTATCATAAATAACACATATAATATATTGTACGTTATATAACGTTTTATATAGATTAGGAAGTTTCGACTTCCTTTTTTGTTGTGTTACAAAAGTAAAGTTTTTGTTTAGCAATTGTATAAATGGAATAGATATGATATGATTGAATCATAATAATAGAAGGTGTATGTATAATGAAAAATGTTAAGAAATATTTAAAGACAGTTACATTTCTATTTACTTTTGGATTCATAGCAGCTCTATTAATTTCTTTTGCCTTCAATGTTGATGCTGCTGATTCTAAGTATATTGAAATTGTTACTGGAACCGGAACCAATTTAGGAGACGAAGTTAAAATCGGTGATGAACATTTCTATATCATATCCAATAATGGACAAGAGATAAAAATGTTAGCTAAGTATAATGTTGATGTCAATGTAAAATGTACTTATAATTACGAAAACGGAAAACTTAAAGAAGAGCCAAAAAAAGCCGAAGCAAAGGAAAATGATAAAGAAATCTCCGTAGATAATCCAGGATATTCACCAGAATGTGGCATAAGGGAAGAAGGATCTACCGGATTACAAAGTTCTAGTATAACCGGTATTCCTAATACTACTACAGGTGAAATCATTGGTGTTCCGTTCTCAACTGATTTACAAAAAGGAACGGATGAATTTGCATATGAAGGAAGTGTAATTCAACTTTATGTTAATGCGTATGTTGCTAAACTAAAAGAGAAATATAATGTAGATGTTGAGGGTGACTTGCTAGATGCTGACTTATTTAACAAGTTATTCTATAAAGAAGACTTTAAGAATCTTCCAAGCAATGTTAAAAAGTTCGTTAATGTTACTTATTGGACAAAGGTAAAAGCTGATGATGGGAAAATAATGATTCTTGATGCAGTTGATCAAAATTACTTTAGTTTTAATCCAATTCGTTTCTTTAGCGTAAGACCAGTAATCATTGCGCCTGCTACAGCATTAAAAGAAAAAGAAGTTGAAAGCGTATGTAATGGTAACTTCTGTTTTAAAGATAATGATTCAGATAAAAAGGTTTCTGTATCTGATGAAATTTGTATTGATCAAGAATGCTTCTATGTTCTATCAAATGATAATGATAATGTTAAGATGTTAGCTAAGTATAATTTAAATGCTGGAGTTAACTGTCATACTGATCCTGATGGACATGGTGGAGAAGAAGACGATCAATTAACTTGTGAAACTGCTAATGGTGGTTCACCAGTTAAACAAAATGTTGATTCTCGTGGTACTGTAGTACAAAAGGATAAAACATTAAAAGCTAATGGGGTTGTTAAATATAGTGATACAGCTTCATTGACAGAAGAATATGTAAATTATATAAATACTTTAACCGATGTAAGATTCGAAGGTTCATCAATTACTATATCTGATATTGAATTAGCTACAGGAGAAAACTTTGATAGTTTTGCTATTACTCCAAAAACTAGTGAATCTAGTGTTGTTGAATCACAACGATTAACAGGAGTTAATGAATACTATAATCTATATCAAATTAAGACTGTTCCAGATTGGATCTATGCTAATAGTTATTGGACGGGAACTTCATCTGGAAATGATATGTATGTTGTAACTTCTACTGGAGTTGTTGTTCCAGAGGAAACAACATCTGATCATGAATTTGGTGTAAGACCATTATTAACAGTAGCAACTGATGACGTACCAGCTCCGGAAAAAGATACTAGTGCATGTTATGTATGTGGTGATGAATTAGTATGGACTGATGAACCAGATATGTCATCATGTTCAATCAATAGTGATATTACTGATGCTAATATGTGTGTAAATAATCCAGAAACTGGTATTAAAACGCATACGATATTAATTCTTATAGCTATATCAATGTCACTTATTACTTTAGGTGTTATAAGTAAATTGAATAGATTTAAGAAAATCTAATAGAATATATTAATCAAGGAAAAAAAATTCCTTGATTTTTATTTCTATATAAGATATACTTGATTAGTAAGTTTTTACTTGGATTGGAAAATCTCCGATTTCTTTCTAGGTTTAAACATAAAAATAAAAAAAGGAGGTATTATTAGCATGGCTGTTACTAAGGAAACTAAAGCTAAGTTAGTAAAAGAATTTGGTAAATCTGAAAAGGATACAGGTGCTACTGAAGTACAAATTGCTATTCTTACAGAAGAGATTAAGGACTTAACAGAACATTTAAAAGTTCATACTCATGATTACCATTCTAAAAGAGGATTAATGATGAAAGTTGGTAAGAGACGTAGTTTACTAGACTACCTTAAGAATAATGATGTTGAATCTTACCGTAAGTTAATCGAAAAATTAAATATAAGAAAGTAGGCGCTAATTTTTTTAGTGTCTTTTCTTTTATAATAGAGATTGAGGTATAGTATGGAGAAGAAAGTATTTGAGACAGAATTCAGGGGTAGAAAATTAATAATAGAACATGGTGAAGTTGCTAAACAAGCACATGGTTCTGTTTTGGTTAGATATGGTGATACAGTTATCTTATCAACAGTAGTTGTTGGTAATAATGCTAATCTATTAAGTGATTTCTTTCCATTGATGGTTTTATATCAAGAGAAGTTATATTCTGTTGGTAAGATACCTGGTGGATTTATTAAAAGAGAGGGAAGACCTACGGATGCTGCTACACTAGCTGCCCGTATGATTGATCGTCCGATGAGACCATTATTCCCAGAAGACTTTAGAAATGAAGTGCAAATCGTTAATACGGTTTTATCAGTAGATCCTAATAATTCACCAGAACTTACAGCAATGTTAGGTTCTTCACTTGCAACAACGATATCTAAGATACCATTTGATGGACCAATTGCTGGTGTTAAGGTAGGTCGTGTTGATGGTGAATTTGTTATCAACCCAACCGTTGAAGAACTTGAAAAGAGTGATATTGATTTAACAGTTGCTGGTACTAAATATGCTATCAATATGGTTGAAGCTGGAAGTAAAGAAGTATCCGAAGAAGATATGTTAAAAGCTTTGATGTTTGGTCATGAAGCTGTTAAAGAGTTATGTGAATTCCAAGAGAAGATTGCTTCTGAGATTGGTGTTCCTAAGATGGAATATGAAAAACTAGAGATTACTGATGAATTACGTCAAGAGGTATATGATTTAGCAGCTGATCGTTTAGATAAAGCATTACGTATTAAAGAGAAGCTAGAGAAATATGCAGCAATCGATGAAATCAAAGAAGAGATTGTTAATAAATATGAAGAAGAGAATCAAGATTTAGAGAAAGAAGATTTAACGGTTTTAACTACGAAGGTTAAATTAATCTTAGAATCAATCGAATATGATATCTTTAGAGCTATTACCGTTAATGAGAAAACCCGTAGTGATGGAAGAAAGATGGATGAGATAAGACCGTTATCAACAGCTATTGACTTACTTCCAAGAACTCATGGTTCCGCATTGTTTACGAGAGGTGAAACACAAGCCTTAGCTGTAACAACACTAGGTGCTCTAAATGAATATCAAGTACTAGATGGCGTAAGCTTAGAAGCTGAAAAGCACTTCATGTTACATTATAACTTCCCAGCATTCTCTGTTGGTGAGACTGGTAGATATGGTTCACCAGGAAGAAGAGAGATTGGCCATGGTGCTTTAGGTGAAAGATGTTTAAAACAAGTAATGCCTTCGGAAGAAGAATTCCCATATACAGTTAGAGTAGTTTCCGAAATTCTTGAATCCAATGGATCATCAAGTCAAGCCACAATCTGTGCTGGATGTATGTCATTGATGGCAGCAGGTGTTCCAATTAAAGCTCCAGTAGCAGGTATTGCAATGGGACTTATTACAAGTAAAGATGGTAAAGACTATACCATTCTTACCGATATTCAAGGTATGGAAGATCACTTAGGTGATATGGACTTCAAAGTAGGTGGAACAAGAAAAGGTATTTGTTCACTACAAATGGATATCAAGATTAAAGGTATTACGGAAAAGATCTTAAAGGAAGCCTTAGCACAAGCTAAGAAAGCTCGTCTTGAAATCCTAGATGTTATGGAAAAAGAGATCAAAGAACCTCGTAAAGAAGTTTCTGAATATGCTCCAAAGATGGAAGTATTCATGATCAATCCTGATAAGATCAAAGAGGTTATCGGTAAAGGCGGAGATACCATTACAAAGATCATTCTTGAAGCATCTAATGTTAAGAGTGTTCAAGATAAAGAAGCTGTTAAGGTTGAACTTGATGATGATGGTAAAGTAATCATCTATCATACTAATCGTGATATCATCAATAAGACAGTCGAAATGATTAAAGATATTGCTCGTGAAGTTGAACCAGGTGTTAAATATACCGCTAAAGTAGTTAAGGTAGAAGACTTTGGATGCTTTGTTCAATTATGGCCTGGATGTGAAGGATTAGTACATATCTCACAACTTGCTCATGAGAGAGTGGATAAAGTAAGTGATGTCGTTAAAGTAGGTGATGAGATCATCGTTGTATCTCAAGGATATGATAATCGTGGAAGATTAAATCTTTCTAGAAAAGATGCCTTACCTAAACCTAAAAAAGACAAACCTGAAAAGGAAAAAGAAGATAAATCTAAGGAAAAAGAAGAAACCCAAGAATAAATTAAAACTCACTTGACGTGAGTTTTTCTATTGCATTGTAAACTAATGTCGTTATTTCAAAAATTATAGAATATTTTCCCAAAGTGTGTTATATTTATAATAGAAAAAGGTAAAATAATAGAAGGAGTGATATGTAGTGAAAAAATTATTGGGTATTTTAATGGCTGCATTAGTAGTTATTCCTTTGGTCGGAGTTAAAGCTATTGAAGGAAACTATTACACATACAATGTTGGAGACGAAGTTAACTTTTATATGTATGAAGGAGATCCTACCGGATCTAGAACAATCATCCTTACAGAGGAGGGGGCTAACAGTCAATATGTTAGAGTTTTAGTAACTGGTTTAGTTTATACAACAAGTGATCCTTGGATGGACGAACTTGATGAACAAGCAAAACATAGTCCGTCAGATTTAAAAAACATTAAAGGATTTCAAGGAATGCAAAGTCAAATTAATACACAACTTCAAGGAGCACCTTATGCAAGAAATGCTTCTGAAGAAGTTGGATTATTGACTCTTGATGATTTAAGAAATGTTTTTGGTGCAACTCCATCAGGAGATGATAAATATACCTTAGATTGGGAAAAGTGGGGACATGTATTTGGACAAATACCTACATCATCTCAAGGAATCTATACACAATCTATTACTGAAGATGGTAAAAATGTATGGGTTATTAAGTTCCAAAAGGGTGAAGATGGAACCGTAACTGGAGCAACGGTTGAACAAACTCCGGCTGTAGTTAAAGCTGAAGATAGTCATGCTTCTACAACTGATAAATATGCATTCATCCCAGTACTATATGCTGATAAAACATATGACTGTGTAGAAAGAGATGCTGGTGATAAGTTCTCTTGCTA
>CANQQK010000061.1 GCA_947626015.1 uncultured Bacilli bacterium
TTGATGATCTCATAAGCATAATTATTTTCTTCTAGGGTACTTTTAAGATCGATCGCATCTTCCATTAATCTTAGATGAACCTTATCTTTATCACCAAATTTAACCTTGACTTCATCTAAGATTCGTTCCTTGGGAACGATGGTTTCAATACTATAATTAGCAAAACCATAGTTTAATAATTCCATCGTATCTTGATTACGAAGATTATTGCTTTCACAACCCATAACCACACTTATTAAACGCATATTATTTCTTTTAGCAGTAGCGGTAATACAGAAACCACTCTTCGTTGTATAACCGGTTTTTAAACCATCTAAGCCTTCATAAAAGTTGATTAACTTATTGGTATTGACGATCCAAGTATTAGTGCCATCTGGATGTTTAATGTAATCTTCATAGATACTTGAGTATTTTAAGATGAGATCATGACGAAGTAGCTCTCTTGCTATAAAGGCCATATCATGAGCTGATGAATAGTGATTATCTTCATCTAAACCATGAACATTCATGAAATGAGTATGCTTTAATCCCAATGTTTTAACCTCTTCGTTCATGAGTTTTACGAATTCATCCACCGAACCTGCGACATATTCCGCAATCGCTACAATAGCATCATTAGCCGAAGCAATACAGACGGCTTTTAGTAAAGTATCCAAAGGCATTTTACCCCCAGCTTCTAAGTAGATCTGACTTCCACCCATAGAAGCGGCTTTCTCACTTATCGGTACCATATCGTTAAGGTTTATTTTCCCATGTTCAATCCGATCCATAATGATGAGTAAACTCATCATCTTGGTCATCGAAGCCATCGGTAGTTCTTCATTACTATTATTTTCACTAATAATTGTTCCCGTATCATAATCGATTAAAATACTAGCCTTGGAATTAAGTGCTAAAGCATTAACTTTAAAGGGTATGATAATCATTAATAATAACATCACTTTTTTCAAAAACATCACCTAATAATATCTATTCATACCCTAAAATAAAAGAACACTAATGTGTTCCTTTACCCTTTTTATTCTATCCCCTTTTGATTCTAATCCCTTTTATTCTACCAATATCAAATATCAATTGTTGTTTTGCTCGATATTGATTATCACAAAGATTCAAAGAATAGTGTATTTCGCATAACTTATATGCATTCTTGAATTTAAATTTATATGGTTTGTTTTTGTAGTTAAGAAATTATTATTGGTCTTTTATTATATTTGACTATCAACAAGCTACAACAACAATTGATACCTAATTTAAATTCCCCTTTTTATTCCCCATAATGATGTTAAACAATCAATGCACCTGATGATATGAAAGAATTTAAATGCCCGTAATTAGTGTAGTTAAGTGAATCAACGAACTTTCCAACCTTTTTCATATTTCAAGTTACAATTAACTATTATAGAGACTTTTTAATATTTGTAAAATACCAATTATCGATATATTTTATAACCTTAATTTATTGGTATGACATTTGGTTATACCTAGTATAAAATAAGGTTAATTACGAAGATATTTATCGATAAATTCCTTTGGTGCACTCATCAAATATTTATCGATATAGACGAGATTAACGGTAACATATGGAAGACTTTCCTTGATCGGTAGTTTCTTTAAAGTACCCTTTTCAATCTCATCTTTTACGACATCTTCCAAGATATAACCAATACCATTACCTTGTAAGACGGATTGTTCAATCATTTCACTAGTTTCAATGGATAAGACATTTTTAAATGTTACATTATTTTCTAATGCTACTTCATGAAGTCTTTTTCTGTGTGAACTTCGACTTACTGGTAAGATTAATGGTAATTCCTCTAAATCCTTAAGACAGCTTACCTGATAATCATCTGATGATTTAGCAACAAAGATATGATATGAATGAAATAATTCTTCGATATGTAATTCCTTTTCATTACCACATATTGGTGAAGTATCGATGACGAAATCGATCTCATGATTTTCTAGTAAATGGACAAGTTCCGCAGTACAACGACTGACGATAGCGATTTCGATATTTGGATAATCCTTATGAAATCTTCTAATCTTATCAAAGAGATAGAAAGATGCAATATGGGATGGTACCCCAATCGATAATTTACCCTTAATAAGGTTGGTATCTTCCATCATCGTTCTTTCCCCAATACGTAAGCTATTACAAGCTTCTTCAACATAACCAAGTAATTCCTTACCCTTTTCGGTTAAGACCATACCATTTAGAGTTCGATAGAACAAGATAACATTTAGATCTTCCTCTAACTTCTTTATCGAACGGGATATGGCTGGTTGGGAAATCATTAAGTTTTTAGATGCTGTGGAAACCGAACCATATTGAGCAACATCATAAAATATTTTATATAGATTTAAATTTAAACTACTATTATACATAGTAACCTCCAAGGCTTAAAACCTTCTTAATCTCATCTTCACTTGCTTCTAAGACATTATCAACCAAGGTATATTCTTCCGTACCATGACTTGTCTTCATAGCAGCACAAGGTGAAATAATGATATTATCATTGATATCATCATAGTCTCTTACCGATATTTCAAACATGGCCTTTTGACCATCATATTTATTCTTAATAGCTTGAAATACTTGATCTGGTAAACTAAAGAGATTTTCTCTTTCTTTAGCATATCCTCTTAAAGGACAGAAACGACTGATCTTCCATTTTTTAATGCCATAGAAACTAATCTCTTCGGCAATCGATTCAAACATATAATCAACTTCTTTGATACTTTCCCTTGTTACTACGGAATTAATTTCAATAGCAACATTAGGATATTTACGATGAATGATTGGTAAGAGTTCTTTAATATGTTTATAATGGTTAACTCCTCTTCCCATCGAAGCATTAACATAATCACTTGGTGAATCGATAGAAAAGGTTATCTTATCAACAAATGGCATATATTTATCCAAATTTTCCACCGTTAATAAAGATCCATTAGTAATAAGATTATTGGTTATCCCTAAATATTTGGAATAGCTCATTAGATCAATAAGATTAGGATATAGAAGTGGTTCCCCACCACAATAGGTTATACGCTCAACCCCTAGGGCATACAACTTATCGATAACACGAAGATTTTGACGTAACTTTAATTGATGTTCATGTAATTCACGAAAACAATATTGACAGTTTTCATTACAGAGATTGGTTAAATTCCAACAAACCTTCATTAAAACTTTAACTCCGGAATCTTTAACACATCGATACCATATATCTTACGATATATCGATTCTACATCCAATGTCGTTACATCCTTATCATCTATATCCAATAATTTTAAAATCTTCAAGACTTCACTTTCAGACGAACCTTCGATTTCCATATACGTTGGTATTAAAGGCCAAGTATCAATAGTGATATCAACGCCTTCTAATTCATAAGAAATTCTTTTATTCTCTTGATAATTACGATGATGATAACCCAATCTTTCCAAGATTTCATTGGTCGTATCAAAATCCCCTACAGTGACCTCTAATTCCTTAGTTCCCCCAATAGCGTCACGATCAATGATCTCCTTTATGGTTAAGGTTGTTTCATCACCATTCGTACGTAATCTAATCCAAGCATTCTTATTTACTGGATTAAAATCATACGTATAACGTTTTTGAAATCTTTCCCCTTTATTCTTTGCTCCAAGGTTTTTTAATTTTGATTCCATTTTTAAAGGATCAATATTTAAGACAGTACATTCATATTCGATATGTTCCATATCTCCACCTCTTGGTTGTATATACTATAACAAAATGACATAAATTGCAAGTTCGAATTAACAAAAACTTATATATATCATTCATAGTTAAAAAATATATCAAGATATTAATCAATATCTAATACTAAATTCATAAAATTCATTAAAATTATTTGCATTATAGTGTTTTTTTTGATAAAATCTTATATGTATTTAAGGAAGGAGCGTAAATTATGCCTAATATTAAAAGTTCTAAGAAATCCGTAAAAACTGATGCTCGTCAAACAGTAGCAAACAATGATTATACGGCAAGAGTTAAAAATTCTATCAAAAGATGTGAAAAAGCAATAAAGGATAATGATAAGGAACTTGCTAATAAAGAACTAAAAACTGTTATAGCAAATATTGACAAAGCTTGTTCTAAAGGAATTGTTAAGAAAAATACTTGTGCTAGACAAAAATCAAGATTAAATAAAAAAGTTAAAGAAATGAGTAAGTAATCATTTCTTTTTTTTAACCTATCATGGTATTATATTATTGGTGGGTATATGAAAAGATATTTATTGACATTTATATTATGTATTGTATTAACAATTGGTGTTATTTATAAATTAGATGATTTAGTTACCTTCTTAGCAAAGTATTTTAATAATACACCGCAAGTAGTATTAGATTCTAAAAATCAATTTGCTAAGGAAGACTCCTATGAATTTGTTCAAAAGACTGATAGTTTTATACCTTATAATTATCAGGAACTTCTAAATATCTTCTATACGGTATTGGATGCTGGATATGATACCTTTACTTTCTACTGTCCAACCGAATATCAAGATTGTATTAAAGATGTTGAAAGAATTAGTAATCCCAATAATATCGATATTTTAACAACGATTGGTAATTTTGTATCTCCATATAATAATTTTACAACCATGAGTATTCAATATGATACGGCTGGAGAAATAACCTTAAATATCAATCATCTCTATTCTAAAGAGGATATCAATGCGATATCTTCAAAGATCGATGCTATTTGGAAAGAGATTGTTAAAGAAGATATGGAGAATGAAGATATCATCTATGCCTTCCATGATTATATCATTCACCATACCAGATATGATGAAAACTATGAAAAAGAGATGAAGGAAGGTAAAACCCCTACTCATGCTTCTTCGAAAGCCAATGGACCTCTATTTGAAGGTTACGCTATCTGTTCTGGTTATACCGATGTCATGGCGATCGTCTTAGATAAACTAGGTTATAAAAATTTTAAAGTTGCGAGCAACACCCATGTATGGAATGCTGTCTTAGTTAATGATGAGTGGAAACATATCGATCTAACTTGGGATGATCCCGTAGGTAGTGAAAACCATAGCAATAATAATTTAGAACATAAATTCTACCTTATCGATACCGATTCCTTAGAAGCCTTCGATATCAAAGATCATACCTTCGATAAATCAATCTATTTAGAATTAAAATAAGCTTAACAATCGTTAAGCTTTTTATTTATTTCATCGTTTCAATTTCTTCGATTATCACATCGAGCATATTCTTCTTGCTATTCATTAAAAGATAACCCGTTGTCGCTAAAAGACCTAGAGATAATACTGGGGCGACCACTGTCATTACTTTTTTCATCATATCAACTCCCTTATTATTATGCCCTTAAAGATTAAATTTATGCATAATAAGTTCGGATAAAGCGGTCTTTCTTTCAATGCTATAATTGTTTCTTACAGCATAGTTAAAAGCTTCCGGATCCCCTATTAAAACCAAAGACTTCTTAGCTCGTGAAATACCCGTATAAAGAAGTTTATTATAAAGCATTCGCACGTATTCTTTAGTCAAAGGAATGATAACATGATTGAATTCACTACCCTGACTTTTATGAATACTCATGACATAAGCATGTTTGATTTGCGAAACATTTTCCCTCTTAATCGTGACGATATTACCATAGAAATCAACCTTTAAAAACTCACTAGCTTTTTGCGGATTAATCTCCTTAATATAACCGATATCACCATTAAAGATATTGTTTTCGATATCATTAACCAAATTGATGACCTTATCATTAACCCGATAGATTACGGGACCGATATGAACCTCCATCAATTGATCAGAATAAGGATTCATAATGTCTTGTAAGATAATATTTAAATTATCGATGCCATTTTCACCCTTATACATCGGTACCAAGACTTGCATATCTTTTTCGGTTAAACCTTTAGCTAAGGAACGATGGAT
>CANQQK010000062.1 GCA_947626015.1 uncultured Bacilli bacterium
TAAAAGAGGATGTATTCATTGTAGTAGTAATGCTAATATTGAAGATGTTTTAGAGCTCGATAAAGACTTAGTAAAAAAAGTTATTGATGAAGCATCTAACTTAGGTGTAGAAAGTATCGTCTTTACTGGTGGGGAAGCTACAGAATGTGTTAATCTAAAAGAATTAGTAGGTTATGCAAAAGAAAAGGGAATAAAAAAGATTAAACTCTATACGATGTGTGAACCAACCATGAGAAAATACTACTTATTAAAAGACTTAGTGGCATCAGGACTTACCGAAGTAATCTATTCTTTGAATATCTCCTTAACTACCGATGGTGCGGTTAACTTTGATAACGTTCAAGAATTCTTAAAAGAGATCAGTAAGTTCGTTGATCTTAGTTTCCATTATTGCTTAACAAGTAAGAGCTTTACTGACTTCGCTTATCTAGATGACCTTATTGGTAAGATGGATGAAGAACACTTTCAAAAGATTAGTTTTCTTAGATTCGTAAGACATGGAAGAGGAACTAAAGATTTGGAACTTACAAGTAAGGACTTAAAAGCCTTAAAACCGAAACTTATTGCCATGGAAGAGAAATACCCTGGTAAAGTTCATTTGGGAAGTCCCTTTAATATCTTAGGTATTACTTATACTCCTTGTAGTGCGGCATCGAAGACGATGATCGTTGGTTTTGATGGTTCCGTATATCCGTGTGATGCCATGAAGTATTTTAATTATTTTGGTAGTGGGGGAAGTATCTTCGATAAAAGTCTAGAAGAAATCTATGTTTCACCTTACTTTGAAACTATTAGAACATCTACTGATAATTTAAAATCATGTCCGGGTTGTGAAAATGAAATATGCCATAGAGGGTGTCTTGCTCAAAAACTTTTATATCTAACCGAACGTGGTAGTACTATAACTACGGATTGGTATCAAAATAATGCTTTAAGAACGATGAATGATTTTGGATCTAAAGATGCCCTAAAGTTCAATGCTTATACAGGTATAATTGGTGAATATGGAGAATTCTTTGATTATCTTAAAAAGCTTTATACCCATGGCTTAGATGATGATAAAAAGCAGGAGATTTACCATCTAGCTCCTAAAGAATTAGGGGATTTAATCTGGTATCTTTCAAGTTCTCTTGCTACCTATTATGGTTATACCTTAGATGAAGTATATGCTTATATAATGGGGCTTAATAAAGACATGAAACCATTAAATGATGATTTAATCAAGGAAGCCTCTCTTGCTAAAGATCCTTTATGTATCCCTAATCATGAAGGTTATAGCATCGATCTTATCGATTACTATACTGCTGATATTAATTTTAATCGTGAAGATATCTTTTCCTTCCTTATGGAGTTTAAGCGAGTATTAAATCGTATCGATTATATCGAAAGCAAAGAAGAAGCTATTAAAACGGTAGCGGATATCTTAAAATATATATCTGTTATTGGAAGAGAGATGTTTAAGATGCATCTAAGTGATATTTTATATGATAATATCTTAAAATTAAGAAAACGTTATCCCGAAGGTTTTGATACTAAAACGGCTAATATTAGAATTGATGCTAATAAGAAATATAAAGAGGAAGAAGCTACGAAGGTTAAAATATATCAACCATAAAAATAAGGTTCAGCTGAACCTTATTTTATATGATAACTTTTTTCATTTTTCTTAACTAATTTATATTGATTGATAGCTTCTTCTAATGAATTACGTTTATGATGAGGATTCAAAGCTTCATATTTAGAGATGGACTCTAACATTAGATGAATAACATAATCAAGAGAATTATGATCACCTCTAATAAGTTTATGACATTCATTATGATCGACAATACTCCAGAATAGATCATTATTCATGATAAAGAGAACGGCATAACAAACATCATTATTCATGATTAAGAATAAATGTCTTTCGAGTTCTTCTAAGGTAAATGTTGCAAGGGTTGGATTGCTCTTAAGTAAACTTTCAGCAATCTCCACCGTACCACCTTTTTCTCTAATAACTCTAATCAAATTTAATTGTTCATTACTCACTTAGACCACGTCCATTCTCGATCGATAATGTCTTTAAACATTCACCTAATAAGTTCATATTTTCTCTGATGATATCGATGATATATTTTTTTACATCCTCATCGATTTTAATATGTTGTTCATCTTCAATAGCTTTTAGTAGGGATCCTATATCCGTACTAAGAAGGGTATCATAATATCTCTTGAAGGTTCTTATAGTATCGCTATCGGATATCGTTAAGAAATATTCTAAGACTTTATTATTAGGTTCTCTTTTCCGTTTTTTAACATTTTTAATAGCATCTTCGGATGGTGTTAATAATAAACGATTAGCATATAGGGCATTGATAATATTTTCCTTGGTTCTTTTATTATCAGGTCTTTTTTGATAATCTTCTAGAAATCTATAAAACTTAGGCCTTTTAATATCATATTCCCATAGATTAAAGGATGCGGAATTATCAAATAATTCAGGTACTCTAATGCTTTTGGAACCATCAGGATTTTTAATGACTACAATAGCCCAATTACCCATGTGACGATCTCCTTGGATGGTTAAACAATCAAACATGAAAAGACGGACTAAATAATCCATGATCATATTTAGGTAATTGGGATCGAAGTAATTAAGACGTAAATAGATATCGACGATGGACCAAAGTTCTTCGAGATTATTTAAGTTATTATGAAGGTATTCATAACGATGACGTTCATCCATCGTAAGGACTCCTTCAGGAATATTATAGATATCGATGAAGTCATCATCCTCTAAAACATGATTCGCATCATCCCTTAGATAAGGGTAGCGGTTGATCGCTTCTTGAATGATATGTGCCCCTAAGATGATCGTTTCGTTTTCCTTGGTAAACTTTTTGGACATAATAGCGATGTCATCACCCAAACGGCATACTCGATATTCGGCAGTGGGAATCCCTAAGACTTCAGCAATCTTTTGGGATAGTAATTCACCTAACCAAGCATAGCGTCCACGATCATTATCGATTCTTTTTACCAAGTAATCATCACCTTCGATATTAAGCCATACTACGGAATTAGCTCCAATACTTTCATATTGAATAAAACTTTGGTCACTTAAATCTTGATAATCACCATTAAAACGATAATGGTATTTATTAAATAGATATTCATCTAATCTAAAGATATCATCCATATTAGACACCTCTTATCTTTATTATATAGATAAATATAAACTTTAGCAATTAGATAAATATTTATTTACACAAACAAATGTATGTGATATGATATAATATATTGTTGACAAAGAATAAATACCTTTTATAATATTTATAAGGTTTGTTAAGGAGTGGATAAGATGAAATTATCATTAGATACAAAAACCCAATATATTAAAAACGATACCTATAAAACGATCGATATTGTCTTAATATTTCCTACAGAATATCATCGTGAAGATATGCATAATTTAAAGATTTTAAAGATGTTTTTAAGAAGTTATTCAGCTAATTATCCAACCGAAGAGGAATTTAAACGTGAATTAGCTAAGCACTTTATTATTGGTTTTTCCATATCATCTAAGGTTATGGGGGATAATCTTTTTATTCGCTTCGATCTTACGATACCAATGGATCATTTAATCGATGATTATGATATCGAAGATTCCTTCAAATTCTTTATCGATACCATCTATAACCCTTTAGCTAAAGATGGCATCTTCGATCAAGATAAGTTTGATCGTGAATATGATTTCATTAAGACAAGAATGGTCGATTCTGAACGTAGTATCTATGGTTATGGTTTTCATCGTCTATTAGAGATCTTTGATCCTAATGAGGAATATATAACACATCATGAAACCAATATGAAATATTTAGAAGATACCACATCTGCTTCAGCTTATGATCTATATCAAAGAGCGGTTTTAAATAATCAATTTATCAGCTATGTCTATGGTAATTTTGATGAGGATAAGATTCGTCGATTATTTAAAAAATATCTTCCGGAAGAAGAAAACGTTTTAGAAATCGATAAATGTTATAATCGTTTCTTTAAATTAGCTAAAAAGGAATATACGGAAGAGACATCTAAATTTAAACAAACCGCATTATATATGGTTTATACGGTTAAAGATCTTAAGGATGAAGAAAGGGAATATCTAACGCTTATTGGTAATATCTTAGGGTCGAGAGAAAATGATCTAATCTTCAATACTTTAAGACTTAATAATAATTTAGTATATTCATCGAATGTTAATAAATACGTCTATGAAGGAGCTATCTTAATTGAAACCTATCTACAATATAAGAATGTTAAGAAAGCTACTCAATTAGTTCGCGAAACCATTGGTTCCTTAAAGAATAAAGATATTTTACATGAAGCTAAAGAACGTCTTATCGAAGGTATTAAATTGGATCTTTTGAAAGCTAGTGATTCGAAATATCTTATCTTAGAGAATAAGATCGATGAAGATTTGGATTATCGTCCTTTAAAGGAAATATATGAGATCTATTCTCATATCGATGAGGATGAAATTATTAAATTCTTAGATCGTTTAGAGGAAAATACGGTCTTTGTATTAAGAGGTGAGAATGATGAAGAAGAATGATACCTTCATCTTAGATAATGGTCTAAGAATCGTTATGTGTTTGGATACGACGAAGAAGTTTGGTTATGCCGAACTCATTACCAAGTTTGGTAGTCGTACGGAAGGGTATATTAAGGATGGTAATGAGCATATTATTACCCCTGGAGTAGCTCATATGCTTGAGCATGTCATCATCGATGATAGTCCTTATGGTAATGCCTTCGATTATTTAAAGAAGAAATATTTACAATTTAATGGGATGACAAGTCCTAATACGACGAGTTTCTATATTGGAGATATCTTAGATATGCCAACTTCCTTAAGAGAACTTATCAATATCGTCAATAATCCTAAGTTTACTAAGGAAAGCATCAAGGTTAGTGTTAAACCCATCATCGAAGAGATTCGTAAGAGCAATGATAATCGTTTTAAGAATATTAATGATGCTTTGAAGGATGCTTTATATGTTAATCTTCATAAGAAAGAATCCTTAGGAACGGAAGAGGATGTTTTAAGCATTACTTATGAGGAATTAAGGGAATGCCATGATATCTTTTATAATCCTAAGAATCAAGTCTTAGCATTATCAGGTAACTTTGATATCGAAGAGATTAAGAAGCTTATCTTAGAAGAATATGCGAAGTTGAAACGTCATGATATTTCCTATGAACTTATTAAAGTAGTAGAACCTGTTCAAGTAAATAAACCTAGATTAGAGATTAAAGATGCCGAAAATGAAGAGATTACGATGATCGATTTTAAGATGTCTTTGGATAATTTTACCAATTATGAAAAGGTTAAGTTATCCTTCTATATAGCTTACTTCTTTCATCATAATTTTAAAGATGGTTCGAAGATCTATAATTATATGGTTGATAATAAATATAGTGTTTATAGTATTGAATCAAGTTATCATCTTGAAGAGGATTTAGCTTATATAAGTTTTAGTTGTTTTACCAATCATGTTGATGAATTTAGTAAAGAGGTTTTAAAGATTGTTAAGGATTTACCTTATGATGAAGAGGAGTTTGATATTTGGAAGAAGGAGACCATTATTCAACTTATTCTTCGTAGTGAACATCCTAATAAGGAATTAGGTCCTTTTGTTGATAATGTATTAACCTATGATTATGATAAGGTTGATACGATCGAAGATGTTAATTCATGTAATATTGATGAGTATAAGGAATTTATGGGAAGATTAGATTTTAGTAATTATACGATCGTTAATAGGAGAATGCCATGAGTAAACTCAGTAATGCTTTAACGATGTTAGAGCTTTTGAGCAATCATCGTA
>CANQQK010000063.1 GCA_947626015.1 uncultured Bacilli bacterium
TAAGTTAATCTTTAAACTAGCACTTAGAGGTAAGACATATCATTACATAGCTGGGGAACTTACAAAAAGGAAAATAAAAACCCCGGCATCTTATTACGATTATGTATGGAACACAAAATGTATTTCTAAGGAACTTGGTGTATGGGTTGATACAACAATAAAAGCTATTCTAACTAATCAAATATACGTTGGAGATTCGGTCCAAGGTAAAACCAAAAAGATTAATTATAAACTTAAAAAAACTATTAAAAACAATCCCAAAGATTATATCATTGTTCCCAATACTCATGAAGCAATAATAGATCGAGATACTTTTGACTTTGTCCAAACACTACTTCCTAAAAATGTCAAAAGACCAGAGAAGAAAAGATTTTATTTATTAGATGGACTTCTATATTGTGGTGATTGTAAACACCGAATAACTATTAGATATCAAAATAAAACTAGAAGAAGTTATACAACTTGTGATTATTATAGAACCTATTCCAAATATCATGTATGTACAACCCATACGAATAACTATGAAATATTAGAGAGTATTATTTTAGATAATATTAAAAATGTATATGAAAAATATTTAGATAAAAATAAAATAAAGGATTCTCTTGGAAATATAACTTTTGAAGATAATACTTTAAAACTAAAAAAACAAATTGAAAGCTTAGAACTCATTAACACTAAACTAATAGAAAACTTAGATAAAACTTATATGGATAGCTTAAAAGGAATAATAGATGAATCCCAATATTTAAGAGTAAGCGAAACTATTAAAAAAGAGATTGATGATAACAAAGAGCATATTGATAATCTTAAAAATCAAAAAGCAAATAAAATAGATAACCAAAAAATAGACCAATATATTAATGAATTTTTATCAATAGAAAAGCCATCCAGAGAATTGATCATAAATTTAGTTGAAAAGATCTATATCTATCAAGATAAGAAGATAGATATTATCTTTACATTTAAAAATACTACATAAAAAAGGTATCCGGTGATACCCTATACAGTATCGCTAAGAAATTTAATATGAGTGTGGAAAAGTTAAAACTTATTAACAATAAAAATTCCAATCTTATCAGTATTGGTGAGGTTTTAAAAATCGATGATAGTTCTAATACCTATACGGTTAAATCTGGTGATACGTTATATGGTATTGCTAAACGTTTCAATACCACTGTTGATAAATTAAAGTCTTTGAATAATTTAAAAAGTGATATTTTAACGATAGGTACTATTTTATACCTTCCATAAATATGTTATAATGCTCTTAAGGAGTAGATGTTATGGATAGTGAAATGCGTAAGGGAATCATCAAAGATAAAAGAAATACTTCTGTTGATGATCCAAAGTTCAATATCGTATGGGAAGGACAACCACATGGATTGTTTGATCGTTTCTTAGATATCTTACATATGAATTTTACTTGGTATAAAATTAGTCATGATGAATTATTGGTTACTAAAGGATTCTTTAGTAGAAGAACGGATACTATCGAATTATATCTTCTAAAAGATCCTGATTTAACTGAAGGTTTAATCCAAAGAATGCTTCATGTTGGAACGATAACGGTTAAAGTTGATAGTCATTGTAATTCTCAAAGAGCAGGTGCTATTATAACTCTTAAAAATATTCAAAACCCACAAGAGGTAAGAAAGTTATTAAGAGATTATATTGAAGCTGATGTTATGGAACGTGGTGTAAATTACTTCGATAAAGTATAAAAAAGGCATATATCAAATATGCTTTTTTAGTTGGTTAAAACATTGGACATAATCATCGTTATTCCCTTTTGGAAATACCCTTGAGCTAAGACATCACTATCGATTGTATAAAGGAAGACATAGATTCCTTTTTCTTTAGCCATTCTTATCATCTCTTCATTATAACTTGTAGAATTGATGATAATGGAACTAATACCATTATTAACACAATAATTGATAAATTTTTCATTAGAATTGATCTGTTTATCCATTAATTTAACATTCTTATAATACATCGATAATAATTCAAAATTATATAATTTTTTTACTTCTTTTATAACACTTGGATTATAACCCCATATAACGAAACGATTTAATATTTTAGCATCATTACCACTAGCATTAATAATTCTCTTGATCGTTTTCTTAGAGATATTAACATTATAACCTTCTTTGATATTTAAGATAAAATAGCAATAGGGATTATTTCTCATAAATTTGATTAAATCATCGATCGTCATAGAATCATATTTACCTTGAATTAAAGAATTTTTAAAAGTATTACTATCCATAATTGGATGGTTTTTATCATATTTTAAACCTAAACGATATTGATAATCATATTCGCTCCATCCATGAACTAAGACCACTTCCTGATCACTGGTAAAGTTAAGATCGATTTCATATATCCGATTACCATTATCATAATTATATTTTAAAGCATCATAGGAGTTGGTATATTTCTTATTATCGATGGAACCACCAGCATGCATGATATATCTTTGTTTGGTAACATAATAGTTAAATATTTCTTTATTCGTTTTATCTTCTAAGATTTCATCTTCAGTAGGGATTGTTTTCTTTTCAACACCCGTTAATGTTATATGTTCATCACTACCAGGAGTTATAATCTCAATATTATTGGTGAAACCAAAAAAATTATCTGTTGCTTTAACAAATATGGCGATAAATAATAGAATATAAACCAAGTTTTCCTTAACACTTCTTTTTTTCATAAGCGATATCTTACCATAAATTGAAATAAAAATAAAGCGAGTACATATATTTTATTAGATTAAAGGTAAGGGTGATAATTTTGAATGGTTTAACGGACTTAGAAGTCATTGAATCACGTAAGAAGTATGGATCTAATAGTATTAATGTAAAAAACGAAAATAAATTCTTTTCTTTGTTATTGGAATCTTTAGGTGATCCGATAATTAAGATAATGTTGATTGCTTTAGCGGTGAGGGTAGTATTTTTATTCTCATCTTTTAATTGGTATGAAACTCTAGGAATGTTGATATCGATTCTTTTATCATCATTGATATCGACACTTAGTGAATATGGGTCGAATAAATCCTTTAAGAAACTTCAGGAGTCTTATGAAAAGATCTATGTGCGTGTCATTAGAAATGGTAAAGAGACGAGTGTTAAGAACGAAGAGGTTGTTGTGGGGGATTTAGTAATGCTCGAGTCTGGTGAGATCGTACCTGCTGATGGTAAGGTTATCAAGGGTTATGTTGGGGTTGATGAATCAAGCATCAATGGGGAAGCCAAAGAAGTTATTAAGAATGTGAATGATACCTTATTAAAGGGTAGTGTAGTCTTATCAAATCATGCTATCATGGAAGTAAAAAATGTTGGTATCAATACCATCTATGGTGATATTGCTAAGGAGTTAAATGAAAAGGTTCCCGATAGTCCCATGAAGATTAGATTACATCATTTAGCGAAGACGATATCACGTATTGGTTATATCGGAGGTATTTTAGTAGCGTTATCTTATCTTTTCAATGTCATCTTCATCAGTAATGATTTTGATATGGAAATCATCTTAACGCTTCTTAAAGACCCGCGTTATATCTTTGATAATGTTATCTATGCTTTAACACTTGCGGTAACGATTATCATTGTTTGTGTTCCAGAAGGTTTACCGATGATGGTTGCTTTAGTATTATCCTCTAATATGAAAAGAATGCTTAAGAATAATGTTTTGGTAAGAAAATTAGTAGGTATTGAAACCAGTGGATCATTAAATGTTTTACTTACGGATAAGACTGGTACATTAACTCAAGGACACTTAAGTGTTATTGGTATTGTCGATGCTGATGATTATCACTATAATAATCTTGCTGATATCAAAGGTGAATTACATGATATCTTCTTAGAAAATCTCCTTTATAATAATGACTCCTACTATGAAAATGATAAGATCAATGGTGGTAATATGACCGATAAAGCCATTCTTGCCTTTGTGGGAAGAGTGAGTAGGGTTTTACACGTTATCGATGCTAAGTCTTTTGATTCTAAAGATAAATATTCTTCAGTAACTTTAAGTAACCACCATACACATTATAAAGGTGCTAAGGAAAGCATCCTTAAGCGATGTGTTTATTATTTCGATCATAATAATAAAAGAAGAATCATTAGATCTATCGATGATCTAAGTCATCTTGCCGATAAATATACTCGTAAAGGAATTCGAGTTCTAGCTTTGGTTTATGATAATATCTTCTTAGGTTATATTTTAATTCGTGATGAGATAAGACCTTCAGCACCTGAGGTTTTAAGGACGATTAAGAATGCTGGTATTCATACGATTATGATCACGGGAGATGATGTTTTAACCAGTAAAGCCATTGCTAGTGAACTCGGATTGTTAAGTAGTGGTAGTATCGTTTTAAGCCATGATGACTTGGAACGCTTAAGTGATGATGAGATTGCTAGTAACTATCAAAGGATTAGTGTAATTGCTAGAGCACTTCCGCGTGATAAAAGTCGAATTGCTTCAATCTTAGAAAATCAAGGATTAGTCGTCGGAATGACGGGCGATGGGGTAAATGATGCTCCCGCTCTAAAAAAAGCTGATGTCGGTTTTGCTATGGGAAGTGGATCTGAAGTTGCTAAGGAAGCAAGTGATATCGTTATCTTAGATGATAATATCGCCTCGATAGCATCTTCGATTCTCTATGGTCGAACCATCTTTAAATCCATTAGAAAATTTATCATCTTCCAATTAACGATGAATTTAATTGCACTTTTCCTATCGATCGTTGGTCCTTTTATTGGGATTACTTCCCCGGTCACCATCATGCAAATGCTTTGGATCAATATGATCATGGATACCCTAGCAGGTCTTGCTTATTCCTATGAAGCTCCATTAAAGAGCTATCTTGAAGAAAAACCAATCAAAAAGGATGAACCAATCTTAAATCATTATATGTATTCATCGATCATCATTATTGGTCTTTATGCATCCATTCTGCTAATATTATTTTTAAAGCTTCCATTATTTAAAGTCGTTATTCGTCCGAATGCCAAGTATTATTTAACAGCTTTCTTCTCCTTATTCATCTTTATCAGTATCTTCAATGCTTTCAATGCTAGGACAACGCGTTTAAATATCTTTGCGGACATCTTAAAGAATAAGGTCTTCATAATCATTATGACCTTCATCTTTATGGCGCAAATATTTCTTATCTATAAGGGTGGTGAATTATTTAGAACTTATGGTTTAACCATTAAAGAATTAATCGTTGTTTTAATTCTGGCATCATCCGTAATCCCTTTAGATATCTTAAGAAAAATTATATATAAAAAGAAGTAGATATGTTATAATTTTCTAGAGGTCATAGTATGAAAGATAAGAAACTAATTATTAAAGGACATGATAAAAACCCCTTTGTAATATTTTGGAATTGGGGTTGGGGAATATATTATAAGAATACGGAATTTTGGAACTATGTTATCGTTGGTCTTCTAACAACTGTCGTATCCTTAGTAACCTATTTTATATGTACATCCTTTTTCTTAGATGCCAAAGTTGCTATTGAATTACAAATTGCTAATGTCATATCATGGGTCTTAGCAGTTATATTTGCTTATTTTACTAATCGTATATTTGTCTTTAAAAGTCATACTAAGGGTAAGAAACAAATTGAAGAGGGTATTAAATTCGTTGGTTCAAGAATCCTAAGTTTATTAATGGATATGTTAACAATGTTTATCATAGTAACATTACTTCATATGAA
>CANQQK010000064.1 GCA_947626015.1 uncultured Bacilli bacterium
ATTCAATTTGGCTTACAAGATGAGATTTTAAATGATTTAAATATCGTTTTATGATATAATGTTATACTGGAATGGAGGGTTAATATGAAGAGTGGTTTTATAAGTATCGTTGGTCGACCTAATACCGGTAAAAGTACACTTTTAAATACGATTATTAATGAGCATATTGCTATCGTTAGTGATGTTGCTGGTACGACACGTAATACCATTCAAGGGGTTTATCATGATAAGGATACGCAAATCGTCTTTGTCGATACCCCAGGTATTGCTAAAGCTACCGATCGTTTAGGTAAACACTTAAATAAGCAATCATATGAAGCCTTCCAAGATATCGATGCCATTCTTTTCGTCGTCGATGCTTCTGCGGGACTAGGTAGGGGAGATAAGTTTATTATGGAAGCGCTAAGACATAATAATGTTCCCGTAATCCTCGTCTTAAATAAGATCGACCGTCTAACCAAAGAAGGTATCTTAAATGCGATTAATACATATAAGGATCTCTTCGATTTTGCCGATATTATTCCTATCAGTGCTTTAAGAAAGGATAATATCGAACGTCTTATCGAAATAACTAAGAAATACTTAAAGGATACGATCAAGTATTACGATGATGATACGATAACAAATTCCGATAAGTTCTTTATGATTCAAGAATTGGTAAGAGAAAAGATTTTAAATCTCACCAATGATGAAGTACCACATTCCATTACTTGTACCCTTACTCAATATAATGAGAAGAGCAATGTCATCGAAATATCGGTCGATATTATCGTTAGTAGGGATGCTTTAAAGAGAATTATTATTGGAAAACAAGGAAGTATGTTAAAGACCATTGGTACACAAGCGCGCATGGATATCGAACATCTATTGGGTAAACAAGTATATCTTGAATTATTCGTTAAGACCGTTAAGAATTGGCGTAATAAAGAGAAGTATCTCGTTGAATTAGGTTTCGATGAACATTAGATTGCATAAATATTTTTAAAAACACCCATTATATTAATAGAAAGGGTGTTTTTATGAAGCGTAATCATGCTTGGGAAATGTTTAAGAAAACCGGTAAGATAAAATACTATTTGGAATACAAAAAGGTGAAGTAAAGTGTTAAAAAATATTGAAGGTATCGTTATCAGTGAAACTCCTTTTAAGGAGAATTCCAAGATTTTAAATATTTATACCGCTGAGGGAATTATTGGGGTAACATCTAAGGGTTGTAAGAATTTAAAAAGTCCTTTAAGAACGATCTCTAATAAATTTACCTATGCGGAATTTACCATCTATTATAATGAAGATCATCTATCAACGCTTAAAGAGGGACATCTCTTAGATGATCTAATACATATTAAAACGGATTTAACGTTACTTTCATATCTTTCCTATATAAGTGAACTAGTTATGCAAGTTGCAAAACAAAATGCCTCTCCTGATATCTATCATATGTATATTGCAACGATTAAAAAGATTAATGAGGGTTTAAATCCTAAGGTTATGATGAATATCTTAGAGATTAAATTATTAGATTATTTAGGAGTTGGTATCAATTTAAATGCTTGTGCTAAATGTGGTAGCAATAAAAATATTATTACGATTGATCCCGATGCAGGAGGTTATATCTGTAGCAAATGTCATACCAATGAAATCATCTATGATGAAAAAACCCGTAAGATGTTAAGAATGTATTATTTGGTCGATATCGAATCCGTTAGTGATTTAAAGATCAAGGATTATGTTATCGATAACATCAATAACTTCTTAAGTAGCTATTATGATCGTTATACAGGGCTTTACTTATATAGCAAAGAGTTTTTAAATCGAACCATAAATTAAAGACTTTTATAAGTCTTTTTTATTTGTTATAATTAATAATAGGTGATGTTCCGTGGGAATATTCAAGAGTAAAGAGGAAAGAGAACTTATTAAAAAAGAGAAGCAAGAAGATAAAGCTTTGATGAAAGAGATTGATCAAGAGATCAAAGAACAAAGTCGTAAGGATTATGAAAAATTTATCGATGAAATGCTTCTTGAAGATAATAAGGAAGAAGAGTATTTAGAGAGCATCATGACCGATGAAGAGAAAAAAGAGATGATCGGTAATAAAAAACAAGAAGCGATTATTGGTATTGCAGCAGTTGTGGTCTTCACTTCCGTAGTGGTCATAGCAAGCATCCTTATCTTTGCTGCTGATTATAAGAGTAAATCCGATCTCGTTAAGGAATCGGTACCTATCTTAAAGGATTATTATAAAAAGAAATATGGGAGAGATTTAGAATATTTAAATATCGATTATCTATGTAAGGAAAACGGTCAAGGAGAAGATGAATGTTCAAAGATTGGTCATTTAGTTACGACCAATAATGAACACTTGATGATCATCAATAATGATCATATTGGAGATGATATCAGTACTGGAAAAGCCTTAAATGATTATAATGAAGATATGCGTCAAAATCTAGCAAGCTTAGATCTTGTCAGTAATTATCCAATCCTAAGCTATAAGGATTATTATTTGGATTATAACATTCATTATGATTATATTCATGTCTTACCAAGCAACACGAGCTATGAAAGACTTAAGGATTCTAAGAAATTAACCGTTACCGAATTTATCTTCTATAATGGCGAAATGGATAAAGAATTGGTTAAAAGATATTTACAAAACTTCAGTGAAGATTCCGTTTTCTATATGGTTAAAAATGTTAGAGGAATACCTTCTAATCTAACGATTATGCGTCAAGATGGCGATGAAGATTTTAAGATTACCGCCATGCTAGATTTCGATGGTGGAACCTACTATGAACTCGATCGTAGTAAGAATACGGTAACAAATGTGACGGTCAATAAGGTTAATGGTGAAGACGTTGAAGTCGATGGGGACTATAAGTTTACCAATTGCTATAAGATTGTTCTTGATGAAGATGCTCCATGGGATAAAAAGGATGAATTACCATCTTACTTCTTTATCAAATTGAATAATATTACTTTCAACGAAAAGAATATCTATGAGTTCTCCGTGAGTGGTTATCGTGATGAATATGAAGAACAAGAAGAAAATGAATATAGCCAAGTCATAACCTATACCAATGGTAATGATACCTATGTTATTGGTAATGAAACCATCGGTATTGGTAATATCAGTGTTGAAGATAGTATTTTATGTAAGATTGGCTTATGTTAAAAAAGGATGGAAATATAACTTACTTTATTATATAATACGAGATATTTGAGGTGTTAAAAATGAATTTAAAAGATTTATATATTAATTTCTTTATTAGTAAAGGACATAAACAAATACCTAGTGCCCCAGTGGTACCAGAAAACGATCCTTCAGTATTATTCAATACTGCTGGTATGCAACCCTTAATACCTTATCTTATGGGTGAACATCATCCCTATGGTAAAAGGTTATGTGATTATCAAAAATGTATCCGTACCAATGATTTAGATAATATTGGGGATACCTATCATCATACCTTCTTTGAGATGTTAGGTAATTGGAGTTTAGGTGATTATTTTAAGGATGAAGCTATCGCATGGAGCTTTGAATTTTTAACCGAAGTATTAAATATTCCGGTTGAAAGACTTGCCGTAACCGTCTTTGCTGGTAATGAGATGATTCCTTTTGATCAAGTAGCACATGATAAATGGTTAAGTTTAGGTATCAAGGAGGAAAGAATTGCCCGTACTAAAGATGATAACTTCTGGATAGCAGGAGAAACGGGACCTTGTGGACCGGATACCGAGATGTTTTACTGGCGTAGTGATGATGAGATTCCCGAAAAGTTTGACCCTGAAGATGAAAGATGGGTTGAAATATGGAATGACGTCTTCATGCAATACGTTAAAAATAGTGATGGTACCGTTGAAGAATTACCAAATAAGAATGTCGATACCGGAATGGGGGTTGAAAGAACAACCGCTATCTTAGAAGGTAAAAAGGATAACTATGAATCAAGTATTTGGGTACCAATCATTAAAATCATTGAAGAGGTCTCAAATCTAAGTTATAAGGGTCATGAAGAAAGCATGCGTATCATTGCTGATCACTTAAGAACATCCGTTTTCATCAGTGCTGATGATGCTGGTATTAAACCCAGCAATACGGATCAAGGATATATCTTAAGAAGACTTATTCGTCGTGCTATTCGTCATGCTAAGAAATTAAATATCGATATTGCTTCCGATTGGGAACAAAGAATTGCTAAAGAGATCATCTCCATGTATAAGACTTATTATCCAGAACTAGAAAAGAATGAAGCTATCGTCTTAGAAGTTCTAAGCAATGAAAAACAAAAATTTAATCGTACCCTTGAAAAAGGTTTAAGAGAGTTTTCGAAAATGATTAATCATATTGATGGTAAAGAAATCGATAAGGATAGTGCTTTCCGTTTATATGATACCTATGGTTTTCCGATCGAACTTACCGAAGAACTTGCTCATGATAATGGTTTAGACGTTGATATTGAGGGCTTTAAAGAAAAATTCAAAGCTCATCAAGAGTTATCAAGAACAGCATCATCTGGTAAGTTTAAAGGTGGTCTTGCTGGTAATAGTGAGATTGAAACCCGTTATCATACCGCAACCCATCTATTAAATGCGGCCTTAAAGATCGTCGTTGGACCTGGTGTTCATCAAAAGGGTTCTAATATTACTGATGAGCGAATGCGTTTCGATTTCTCTTGTGATCATAAGCTAAGCGATGAAGAGAAAAAACGTGCGGAAGATATCGTCAATGGTTGGATCAAGGATGCGCTTCCGGTAACCGTAGAAGAGATGAAGAAAAGCGATGCTATTGCTTCTGGTGCTGAATGTATGTTTATCGAAAAATATCCGGATATAGTTACCGTTTATACCATTGGTGATGGCATATCTAAAGAATTATGTGGGGGGCCACATGTTAAGAATACCAGTGAACTTGGTCACTTCGTAATCAAAAAAGAGGAAGCATCTTCAGCTGGTGTTAGGAGAATTAAAGCTATTTTGGAGGATAAGTAATGGAAAAGAAAGAGATTCATTTAA
The DNA here is from genome assembly GCA_947626015.1 of uncultured Bacilli bacterium. Taxonomy (GTDB): domain Bacteria; phylum Bacillota_I; class Bacilli_A; order RF39; family UBA660; genus CAG-582. The sequence continues at coordinate 5,017 of CANQQK010000064.1, forward strand.
ATGATGATGTTAAAAAGGTAAAGGATAAGGGTTCTAAGTTTATTGGTGAATTTAAAGCATTCATCTTAAGAGGTAATGTTATGGACTTAGCAGTCGGTGTTTTAATCGGTGCAGCTTTCCAAGGATTGGTTACCTCTCTTACCAATAATATTATTTCCCCAATCTTGGGGTGTTTAACCGAAGTTGATTTCAATCAATATACCTTAGATATTGGTAATCTTCATCTAAGCTATGGAGCCTTTATAACCGATGTTATCAATTTCATCATTATGGCCTTTGTCATCTTCTTAATCGTTAAGTTTATGAACTGGTTACAAAGCATTGGTCATAAGGAAGAAGAACATGTTGAAGAGGTCAAGAAGAGTGATGAAGTATTACTTCTTGAAGAGATTCGTGATCTTTTAAAAAAGAATAAATAAAGCACTTTAATGAAAGTGCTTTTTTTGTTATACTTATAATAGTGGGTGATAAGATGAACATAATGGATATCATAATACGTAAAAAGAATAAAGGTATTTTAAGTTATGAGGATTTAAAGTTTGCTTTTAATGGTTATCTTAAAGGAGAAATACCTGATTATCAAATGAGTGCTTTATTGATGGCAATTACGATCAATGGTATGACCATGAGTGAAACGATATCCCTTACTGATATCTTTATCAAAAGTGGCGATGTATATGATCTAAGTCATAAGATGGATTATGTGGTTGA
>CANQQK010000065.1 GCA_947626015.1 uncultured Bacilli bacterium
AAGTAGAACATATGGCAAGCATATCTGATTATCTAATCTTAGATTGTATGTTTCTTAAAGGAACTACCAAACATATGGGCATTGATAATATAAAATATTTGTTGGATAAGTATCCAAAATGTCAATATATTGTTACTCATCTTGAAGATGAAACCCGTAAGGAATTAAAGAAGCAATCATTAAAAAATGTTATCATACCTGAAGATGGGGAAGAAATAGAGATCGTTTAATATCGTTAAAGGACTTAAAGTCCTTTTTGTTTTTATTAAAAGTTGTTGAAAATAGGACGTATTTGATTTAAAATGATAATAGGTAATAATAAGTTGAACACAATAATAAAGGAGGAACTTATATGCAAAGAAAGGATAACAAATTTTTAATTGCTATCGTCGTATTAGTCCTTTTAGGTATTAGTATTGGTTATGCTGTTATCGGTGGTGATTTTTCCTTAGAAGGAAGCTTAACCGTTAAAGGTAATACTTGGGACATTAGAACGGGTACGATTAATGATTATGAAACAACTGGTAAATCAACAGGAACGCTCCCTAAAGCTAGTGCCATCGAAGATAATGTTATAGATATAACCTATACGGTTATCTTAGATAAACCAGGGGACTCTTATTCCTTTGTAGTACCAATAGAGAATCATGGTACCATATCAGCTATCTTAGATGATATTGAAAATGTTGTACCAACGGGATCAGAAAAATCTTTGGATTATAAAGTAGAATTAGTTGATTATGAAGATGATGGTAAGATTGTAGCATCTACTTTAGAAAAAGGTATTAAATTACCTGCTAAAGATAAATCTATAAGTACGATTAATGTTCGAATTACGGTTACTTATAAGGATGATAATAATGAAAGTATTGCTCTAGAAGATATAAGTGGTCGGGTAACGACTAAACTTCGATTTATCCAAGATAAGAATTATTAAAATAGATCCCTTTAGGGATGAGAAGAGTTGGAATATAGATGAATAAAATAGGGAATAAGAAAAGAATTATCAGTCTTAGTATTATAATCTATTTGTTTCTTTATGTTATCTTTTATCTATTTATTTTAGTTAATAAATATCTAAAGTATGCTGGACCTATTAGTGCAGCAATGTTAATTGGTTTATGTGCTTTAACAGTAGCTTTATTAGGATTTCGTAAAGATCAAATAAATTATATCAAGAAGACCATTTTTAAAATCATCGTTATAGAATTATTATTCTATTTCTGTTTGATATATGCCTTAGGGTTAACCTTTGGTTTTTTAAAGAATGCTTATTCTTTAAATCCATTGATGATTTTTAATAATATGTTTATACCTTTTATTGTCGTGATAACATCAGAGATTATGAGATATGTTATCATTAGCAATAATAAAGAGGATAAGCTCTCAAAATTAATTATGGTTTTATTAACGATGGCTTTGATCGTATTAGATATATCTTTTAGTATTAGAATCGATATGTTTAATAGTCCAATTAAGATCTTTAAAGTCTTGACGACGATTCTTTTACCTTCGGTTGCTAAGAATATGATGCTTAGTTATTTAACATATCATGTAGGTATCAGACAAAGTCTTCTATATCGTTTAATAATGGATCTATATATCTATATCGTACCGATCTTCCCTGATTTGGGAGAATATGCAAGTTCGATGTTAGGTATCTTACTTCCTTATATGGTATATCGTTATACTTCTAGGGAGATTAGAGAATATAAAGTAGGTCCAGAATATACGTATAATTTTAAATTATTTAATGGTAGTGATCTAGCATTACTAGGATTGACGGTTGTTTTAATATGTTTAGTTTCGGGATTCTTCCCATTATATATTTTAGGTATTGCATCTGGTTCCATGTCACCAGAGATTGGTATTGGGGATGCCGTACTTGTTAAAAAAGTTAATTTAGATAGTGATATCTCTAAAGGAGATGTCATCGTTTATGAACATAATGATTTAAATATTGTTCATCGTGTCATTATTAAAGAGATTGGTACGGATGGTAAGATTACTTATCGTACTAAGGGGGATGCTAATAATAGTGAAGATAAAATAGATTTAAATATCGAAGATATTAAAGGTAAGGTTTTAGTTAAAATACCTTTTATTGGTTATCCTTCGATATGGTTTTCGAATTAATAGGTAATTAATGGAGGTATTTATATGTTTAAACGTAAGACGAATGAAGAAAAATATCAAGCTTTTTTAAAGAAGATTAAAAAAGCTTTTGTATCCCTTTTAGTATCTAGTTATGATATACCTGATTTAAAGGATAAGATCTTGGTCAATGTGGAAAATATTGATGATTTAGTAGATACAGCTTTAAGTGTTAGAAAACCAATCTATTATATAGAACAAGAAGATATGTGTGATTTTATCTTATTACATGATGATCAAGCTTGTATCTATACCTTAAAAGCATCTTCGGATAAGAAATCACGTTTAGAGAATTATCTATTAGAGTTAGAAGAGAGTAAAAAGAAAAAGGATACGAAGTTCTTAGAAGATATCGATAAAACGATGATTATTGAAACAGGAGATGGAAATCTATTTAAGGTTTCTCCGATTAAAGGAAAAGAGGAAAGGGAACGTAAACGTAATATCTTTGATACGATTCAACTTCCGAAATTAAAAAGGATTAAAAAAGAGGATAAGTAGTTTATGAATAAATGGCAGTTAAAGAAAAGAAATAAAGCCTTTAGTAGTAAATTGACGATTACTTTAGTAGTATTATTATTACTGATGGGTGTGGGGTTTGCTTATCTATCTTCATCTTTAAGGATGGATTTTAAGGGAAGTATATTAGGTAAGGGATGGAATGTTTACTTTGATAATATCGAAGGAGATAATGTAACCTTAAGCGATGATAAGAAGACCTTAGATTTTGAATTCACCATATCTTCATTAGACGATGTTTATGAATTTAAAACCGATATTAAAAATGATGGACGTATTGATGCTAAGATCGATAATATGGAAGATATTGCTTTAGAGGGAGAGTTAGCTCAATACTTCGATGTCACTTTAACGGATGAAGAGGGAAATGAATTAAGTGAAGAAAGTGTCTTGAGTGCTAATAGTACCCAAACCATAAATTTAAAGATAACCTTCAAAGAAGGTATCGAAATAAAAGAAGAGGATTTAACAAAGGAAGCAACAGTAAGTTTTCCAATTCCTTATGCTGAAGCATAATAATAAAGGAAGTGAGTTATGATGCAAAATACTAGATTAAGATTTCGTAAGAAGAATAAAGTTCGCAATCTTTTATTCGTTGTTATTTGCGTGGCTTTAATCTTTATGTTTTCCGGAATGGCATTGATTGAATCCAAAGTCGATATTACTGGTAGTGCTAAGATTGGTAAAATCGAATGGGATGTTCATTTTGAAAATCTAGTAGTTGCTTCTTTAAAAAATGCGGAAGGTATTATTGAAGATGGTACCAAGATAAGTTTAGCAATGGAATTAGGTAAACCAGATGATGTATATACCTTTATGGTTGATGTAACTAATGGTGGTACGATCGATGCTTCTCTAGAGAGCTTCGAAGTTACTTTACCAGAAAAATTAAGTGAATATATGGATTATAGCTTTACCTATAGTGATGAATCAGAAATTAAAATAGGTGATGAACTACCTAGTGGGGAAAGTAAGAGTTTAAAATTTATTTTAAAGTTTAAAGATGATCAAGATCTAACCGAGTTATTTTCAAATGAAGATAACTATGAATTTGATCTCTTACTCGATATGAGCTATGTTCAAAAGGGTAGCAATTAGGTGATATTATGGAAAAGTTAAAGAAACGTCATCAAAGACATAATTATATGGGACTTATTTTAATCATCATCTTAGCAGTTGCTGGTATTGGGTTTGCTATTATTGGTGGGAATGCCTTAATCGAAGGTGATATCACTGTAAATAAGAATCGTTTTGCCGTCATTTTTGCAAATATTCGTAGTACTGAGGGAAGTATTACTACGGAGAATGCTTCGGCTATTATCGATAAAGATGATCCCACGAAATTGCATATCGAAGCGTTATTTAATATTCCTGGGGAATATTATGAAGTCTTATTCGATGTAACTAATACGGGAACGATTCCTGCAATATTAGATAAAATATCATCTACTAATGAAGAGAATCCCTATCTTAAGGTAAGTTATACTTATGAAGATGGAAAAGAGATTAAGAATCAAGATAAGTTAGATGCGGGTTCGAAAAAAACGGTAAAGCTTAGAGTTGAACTCTTAAGAGATATCGATAGCGTTCCTCCGGAAGGAATGAAATTGGATTTCACATTTAATATGCATTTCATACAAGATAAAGAATAACTTTATCTTTTTTTATTTTATTATAGATATTCTCTTTAAGATGTAGTACTATAAATGTATTATTTTTCATGGGGTTTATATGAAGACAGAAGAGTTGATTGCTAAATTTTTAGAGATAACAAAATATGATGAAGATGAATGTACTTTACTTATCATGGCTTATGGAAGCCGTATTATGGGATGTAATCGTGATAATAGTGATTTGGATATCCTCATCGTTACGAGTCGTAATCAAAGTTACCGTAGAGCAATGAAGATCGAAGGTATTCCTTTGGATATCACCTATATCTCTAGTTATGATATCGAAGTATGTATTCATCGTTCACTAGAAACCGGCTCTAATTATTATCATTCTCTTTTTGGTAATGGCTTGGTTGTAATCGATCGCATGAATACTTTTGAAACTCTTAGCAATATGTTAGATAAAAGGGTTAAGAAAAAAGTATTATTAGATGGAAGAATTATGGATCAAGCAAGATATCATATGGGAGAGTTCTTAAGAAGAGAAAAGGATATCAATTATTATAAAGCTTTAGAGTTATTACGTCGTTTACATCATGTTAAAAATGGTTGTTCTTATATTCGTTTTACAAAGGTTTATGATCTATATACCGATAAGAATAAAGCTAAAGAACAATATATGTTAAAACTTCCTGATGATAATTATATTAAAACCTATTTAGAAGCTTTGGATGAAGAAGAACCTAAAAAGAGACTTGAATATCTATTATATTTCTATCATGAATTTGATAATGTTAAATTTGAAGATTTAGATATGAAATTATATCTTCTGGATGATGATAAGAAAAGAAGATTATATTATCTATATGGTGCTATAAATCGTTGTATTGAATTATTAAAAGAACATCATCCTTATGCTAAAAAGATTTATTATATTATCTTAGATGATATTACTTATCTATATGAATTATTCTTTGAAAGTTCGATCGATATTACGGTTTATGAAACCGATGATCCGGAAACGATGGAAAGATCTTTGAAGGAATTATTTGATATCTTAAATAAACCTTTTGCGATCGATTGTGAAAATGTTATATTAAGGTTATAAGGAGGTTTTCTTATGGCGATAGATTCCCATATGCATATAAATCATTTGATGGTTAGGGATGTATTACAAGAGATTAAAAGGGTTAATGAATGTGATGATATCCATAAAGTTATCAATGTTGGCGTTAATTTAGAAACATCTAAAGAAAGTGTAAAATTATCTTCTTCTAATGATAAATTCTATAGTGCGATTGGAATTCATCCCTTATATATTGAAGGGGAACATATCGAAGATTTATATACCTTAGCAGATGATAAGAAAGTAGTTGCTATTGGGGAGATTGGTATCGATCATACTAAGGATAATATCGCTATGCAAAAAAGATAT
>CANQQK010000066.1 GCA_947626015.1 uncultured Bacilli bacterium
ATCGATGAAATCATCATCATGATGGATGATAGTGAAGAAAATAACTATGATATCTCTTTGGCATATGATCATGATTTTACCTATACACAAGAGAATTTACCAAATGGTAATATCATTATCAATGATATGTATGTTTTAAAGGATAATAATGGAATATATAATCTAACCTATGAAAAGAAAGTTATTTCCGATACCGAAGTTAATATTCAAATCAAGGTTACTAAAAATAAACAAAAAGAAACGACAACTGTTCATGTCAATGAAGCCGTCTTAGGTGATGTCTTTGGCGATGACTACGTCAATCGTCATACCCAAACCATTGGGGAATATGCTACCGATGAAGAGATGCCAAAGATAACTTCTAATACACAAAATACTTCACCAAATGGTGAAACTACCAATTCGAATGGAACAACCAATAGTAATGATCCATCTAATACGACATCTCAAACGACCAATGAATATGGTCAAACGGATGAAGATATTAGTAAGAATAGTGCTAATATAGCTAGAGAAAAAGCCGAAAAAGAAAAAGAAGAAAATATTAAAAAAAGAAATAAGATCTATTCTTATATTCTAATAGCATTTATTATCATTATCTTAATCGTTATTATCTTTGTTATGATAAAGTTTAAGAGAGCTAATAAATAGTATGGAAAAGTAAAAGTAAATATATTATAATAAGAAAGAAGAAAGGAAAGGGTTAATATGAAATTTAAAGTAACACCAAAAGATATGGCCATATTCTGTGCCTTTGCTGTATTTTTATTATACTTTTGTGCTATTGCAACCTTAAATGTATTAACTCTTATCAATGAAGGCGAGTTCTATGGTTTTAATCCTATTGAAGCCTTTACTCCTAAATATATCTTTGTAACTTTATTATTGTTTTTTATCGTTTTGATTGCGATTTTCTTAAGTGTTTCTTCAACGATCTTTGAGCATGAAAAGGGATTTGGTTTTGGTCTTTCCTTTGGAGAAAAGGAAGAGAAAGGTTATTCTCGTTGGCTTAAAGAGAAAGAGATGAAGAAGGGCTTTAAAATCTATAAGGTTGGTGTTAAGGACTTAGAAGCACCAGCTGGTGGTATCGTTATCATCAATGATGGTAAAAATATGTGGGTTGATGATTCGGAATTCCATACTTTGGTTATCGGAGTTACTGGATCAGGTAAAACAACCGCTGTTGTTGACCCATTGATCTATAGTCTTTGTAAACATGGTGAAAGTATGATCTTCACCGACCCTAAAGGTGAAATCTATAAGAATCATGCTGAACTATTAAAAGCGCGTGGTTATAATATCATCGTATTAAACTTCCGTAGTCCAAGCAATGGTAATGCATGGAATCCTTTAACGCTTCCATATCGTTTACATAAAGCGGGTAATATCGATAAATCCGTTGAGTTAGTCGATGACGTTGCTTTGAATATCTTACAAGATAAAAAGGCCAGTGATCCCTTCTGGGAGAAGAGTGCCAGCGATTACTTCTCAGGTTGTGCTTTAGGTTTGATCGAAGATGCGGAAGAGGAACAAGTAAACCTTAATTCCATCAGTTTGATGACGACCGTTGGTGAAGAAAAATATGGTGCTGGTTCTACCTATATCAAAGAATATTTTACGATGAAGGGTGAATCATCAAGTCCATATGTTTTCGCAAGTAATACGATCAATTCACCAACCGAAACAAAGGGTGGTATTCTTTCTGTATTCCGTCAAAAGATTCGTCTATTTGCATCTCGTGAACAATTATCCGAAATGCTTGCTTATAGTGACTTTGATATGCGTGATATTGGTAAAGAGAAGACGGCAGTCTTCATGATTATTCATGATGAAAAGACAACCTACCATGCTTTAGCAACCATCTTCATCAAACAATGTTATGAAACCTTGATCGATGTTGCTCAAGAATCTGGTGGTAAATTACCCGTAAGAACCAATTTCATTCTTGATGAGTTTGCTAACATGCCACCATTAAAGGATGTTACTACCATGGTTACAGCGGCTCGTTCAAGACAAATAAGATTTACGTTTATCATTCAAAACTTTGCCCAATTGAATGAAGTTTATGGTAAAGAGGATGCTGAAACCATTCGTTCTAACTGTGGTAATTTGATATATATCTTAACGACTGAGCTTGCAGCTTTGGAGGAAATCTCTAAGCTATGTGGTGAGGTTAAGAGCAAGAAAGAGGATAAGACCGAAAGTCATCCATTGATTAGTGTATCTGATTTACAAAAGATGAAGATGAATGAGGTTATCATCTTACGTAATCGTATGCATCCCTTTAAGACGCAATTAGCGCAAGCCTTCAATATCGACTGGGGTGATAAGGAATTTGGTAAAGCTGAGTTCCCAGTTCGTGAAAAGAAGGAGATTGCTTTATTCGATGTTAAGGAATTCGTCAAACTTCGTAAGAAGAGCAAGATGGCAAATGATGCCATGAATCCCAAGAGTTTAGCTGGTGGTTTTGATGGCCTTCCACCAATGCCTGATGCTAAGCCTGATTTTACGAATCTCATGAGTAGTGGTCTTAATAATATGAGTTCCAGTCCGAAGGGATTTGGCGGGGCAATTCCAACCTTCGAAGAGTTTATGGCTGCTAAGAATGCTAACAAAACGGAACCGAAGAAGGAAAGCAAACCTAACATGCCAACCTTTGATGTTGATGATTTGGTAAAACGTATCGATGCTAAGATTGCCGAACTTGAAGCTCAAGAAAGGGCTGAAGAGGAAGCTAAGAAGAATGGTAGTGTAACACCACCACCAGCAGATCCCCAAAAAGATACTTTGAATATCAATCCATCGTCATCGATTGATAATAGCAATGTCGTTAGTACACCTAATATGGGCTTCAATCCTTTTGGTGGTGCTAGCCCATTAGGTAATACCAATCATTCAAAATTTATCAATACCGAAGTCTTAGATGATGATTTAATCAAACCGGAAACGATGAGTGCCCCAGTGATTGAAACCAAACCAACTGATGGCGAGAAAAAGGTTCAATCATTTGCCGAACTTATCAATAGTAAAGAGGAGAGTAAACCAAGCGTTGCTATCAGTAATCCTATCGATACAACGAGTACTGTTCCAACATTACCAAAGGAACCGGTTATTGCTCCACCAATTGAAAATAATCCGGAAGCTAAGAATTCCTTTATGGAAGCCAGTAAAACTTCAGAAACACCAACGACTAATAAGACAAACAATGAAACTTTCTTTGATGATTTCTTTGATGTCGATTAGAACACTTCGGTGTTTTTTTGTGTCCTAAATTTTAAATTAACATATAATACAATATGAAAAGAATGAGAAAACAAGATTATCAAGGCGATGGAACGATTATCAATTTAGATAGGGAATATATCCCTTATGAAAAATTAATCTATTATCCCGAAAAGTATTTAAGAAAAAATCATAAATATTATTTTACCTGTAGTCATGGTATTAAAAGCAAAGAGGTTACCGAACATCTAAGTGCTTTAGGTTATGATGTAACCCAACTTATTTAGTATTTAAAAAGAACCTATTTTATTATATAATTAGGTTATGGATTTAATATTATTTAGTATGCAAAATTTAATTGATAATTTAGATACCTTTACTCAAGAGGTTTTAATGGGTTTAGGTATTTGGGGAGCAATGATCAGTTGTCTTATTATAACAGCTGAATCAATACTTCCCTTTTTGCCGTTATGTGTTTTTATTACGATTGAGTTTTATGTCTTTGGGGGACCTTTAGGTTTTATAATAAGTTGGTTTTTTACTTGTTTAGGGTGTCTTTTGGCATTTATGTATTCAAGACATTTCTTAAATGATTGGTTTTATCGTCATTTTGTTAAAAAAGATAGTGTACGTTTAAAGAAGATGATTGAGTATGTCGATAATATACCAGCAAGTACTTTAGCGGTATTAGTAGCTATTCCTTTTACACCCGCTTTTTTGGTTAATTTTGCTTGTGGTATTTCCAAGATGGATGTTAAAAAATTTATGTTAGCGATTGCTATTGGTAAACCCGTAATGGTTTATTTCTGGGGTTATATTGGGATGACTCTAATCGAATGTTTAACGCATCCCATCTATCTTTTAAGAATTGGTATTTTACTTTTAGGTACCTTTATCGTAAGTCGTATCTTAAGTCGTATCTTAAAGTTTGAGTAGGTGAAGAAATGGATTATATAATAATTGGTCTTTTAGTATTAGTCGTTATCTTACTTATTATTGTAATCTTTAATATTAGTAAGAAGAGTAATAAAGATATTGAACTTATCAAAGAACTAAGTACTTTTAAGGAAAGTCTTATCAAAGAGATAGGGGATTTTCGTTATGGTTTTTCCAAGGAATTATTACATGACTTTGATGAACTTAGCTTAAAGATCGATAATCGCTTACTGGAGATCAATGATAAAGTCAATGAAAGAATGGAACAAAACTTTGATAAGACCAATAAGACCTTCCATAATCTCTTAGAAAGACTTACCAAGATCGATGAAGCCCAAAAGAATATCGATGAATTATCGAAAGATATCATCAATCTCGAAAGTGTCTTAACGGATAAGAAGACTCGTGGTACCTTTGGAGAAGTTAATCTAAACTATATTTTAACTTCAATCTTTGGGGAGAAAAGAGTGGTTTATGATATTCAACATCATCTACCTAATAATACCATTGCCGATGCGATCATCTTTGCTCCTGAACCTTTGGGTAGAATCTGTATCGATTCCAAGTTTCCTTTGGAAAACTATGAACGCATGACCGATCGTAATCGTAGTAAGGTCGAAAGAGAAAATGCTTTAAAACTCTTTAAGGTCGATGTTAAAAAACATATCGATGCGATCAGTGATAAATATATTATTGATTCATATACAGCTAGTGAAGCTATCATGTTTATTCCTGCTGAAGCGGTCTTTGCGGAATTAAATGCTTATCATGATGATTTAATCAAATATGCTTATAAGAAGAGGGTTTGGATCTGTGGACCGACAACATTGATGTCGACACTATCAACGATTAGTATGATTCTTAAGAATATCGAAAGGGATAAATATACCAAGGTTATTCATGAAGAATTAAACTATTTAGGTACCGAGTTTAAACGTTATAAAGAACGTTGGGATCGTTTATCTAAGAGTATCGATTCCGTATCGAGTGAAGTTAAAGATATTCATACTACCACGGAAAAGATCAGTAAACGTTTTGAAAGTATTAGTAGTGTTGATATGGATATGTTGGATTATAAAGAGGAAAAGTAATGTCAAAAAGTGTTAATAATATTTGCATTAGTAACATTTAGAGTGTATTATTTAAGGTGAGGAGGCGTCTTATGGATCCGGTCGCTTTTACATTGATTGCTTTGGCTGGTTTAGCCATAGCACCTAAGGTTGTTCCGCTTATTGGTTATGGTTCTTTAGCTTTAATCAAAAAGGTACAAAAGAAGATAAAGAAGGAAAAAAGAAAGATGCGTAGAAGAAATAAAGAGTTACAAAAGAAAGCTAGTACAACTAAGAGTATGGTTGCTGCTTTAGAGCATAGTGGAGTATTAGAGTTTGTTAACACGGAAAACAATACGCGTAAGAGCGTTTCTATTAAGGAAGCAACCCGTTTTGATATCGATCAAGATGTTTTACTTAAGGGAACAGTTAGGGTTCG
>CANQQK010000067.1 GCA_947626015.1 uncultured Bacilli bacterium
AAAGTCTTAGGTATCGATACATTGACACCATACATACTCATATGATCTCCATTATAGGTACACCATCCCAAAGCTAACTCGGACATATCACCCGTACCGATGACTAAACCACCAACCTTATTAGCAAAGTCCATCAAGACTTGGGTTCGTTCCCTTGCTTGCGCATTTTCGAAAGTAACATCATATAAATCTTCATCATGTTCGATATCACGCAAATGACGAAGACTGGATTCCTTGATATCGATTTCTTTTAAAGTAGCTTGATAAGCTACTACAAGATCACTAGCATTATCATGCGTCTTCTTGGTCGTACCAAGTCCTGGCATCGTAATACCATAGATATCTTTGGTTGGTAGGTTTAAGATTTCATAAGCTTTGATGGTAACTAGGAAGGCAAGCGTTGAATCAAGTCCCCCAGAGATCCCAATAACACATCTTTTAATTCCCGTACCCTTTAATCGACGTGCTAGAGCATAAGCTTGCATCTTTAAAATCTCTTCTAAACGTTCATTACGTTTATTAACATCACTTGGTACGAAAGGATATTGTTCATAACTTCTTTCAAGTTCAAAGGAAGCATCATAACCTTCACAACGAATAACATCATACTTTTCCTCTTTGATAACTCCCATATATGATTTCTCTTTATATCGAAGATTTTCTAAACGTGCTAAATCGATATCTGATATTATCATATTGCTCTCAAAATCGAAGCGTTCATTGGAAGCTAAACATTTACCATTTTCATAGATCATGGAAGTACCAGAGAATACCAAATCCGTTGTTGATTCATTGATGCCACTAGAAGCATAGATATAACTACAGATATTTTTTTCGGAAGCTGATTTAACCAAGTTCTTACGATATTCATTCTTACCAATTATTTCATTGGAAGCTGATAGATTAAAGATTAGATTAGCACCTTCAACACATAGATCATTACTAGGAGGATATATCGCCCATAGATCTTCACATATTTCAATACCAAAGGTCTTTCTTTCATCTTCCCCTATTTGAAATAATAATTTACTCTTAAAAGGAATTACTTCGCCTTCAATAATAACTTCATCACTGATGCGACACTTATCTTCACTAAACCAACGTTTTTCATAAAACTCTCCATAATTAGGAATATAGGTTTTAGGAACGATACCTAAAATATGACCATCCTCTAAAACAGCAGCAACATTAAATAATTGATTATCCTTATGAAAAGGAAGTCCTACGATAAAGATACCTTTGACTTTTTTAGTATAATCTCTTAAATCTTTTAGACCATCTAATGATGATCTAATAAGTCTTTCATTTAAGAAAAGATCAGCACATGTATAACCACTTATACATAGTTCTGGAAATACCGTTATTTCTGAATGTTTCTTAGAAGAAGATAACATCATCTCTTTAATCATCTCAACATTATAATGAACATCACTGATCTTCATCTTTGGTACAACAGCACCCACACGTATAAAACCAAATCTTTTATCCATACTTCACCTTTTCAAGACCTTTTTGGCTTGTTCTATAGTTATTATACCATTGGCATCATTAATAAATCCATTACTTACTAACCATTTTAGATCATTAAATGAACATTCTAGGTATTTTATATATTCATCATGATCTAAATCTTGTTCAAACTTTCTTTCACAATCCAATGCTAAGAAAGCATGATTATATGCTGAAGATATACCTTGATCTTGATAGAAAGATATCAAAGGTATTAATCTTTTAGGAACATAACCTGTTTCTTCTCTTAATTCTCTTAAAGCACTCTCTTCAGGACTTTCACCCTTTTCGATATAACCAGCTGGTAATTCAATACCAATACCATCCTTCGTAAATACTCTTGGTTCCACAATAATAACCGTTTTCTTATCGACCGTTAAAGGGAGAATGATGACAGCACTGCCATCATTACCACCCTTTAACAGTTTTTCTCTAGCAACGATATTACCATTTTTTAAAATACATTGATATTTCTTAGTTTCCAAGAAATGTTTATTATCTTCAGGAATACATTTCATATTGATAACTTGAAATTCTTCTTTGATTCTTTGTAATTCTTTTATTAGCTTTGCCCTACTCATATTATCACCTACTTAAGTATTAGTTTACGAGTATCTTCGATAAGATGGTTTTTAAATTGAACATATTCTTCAGTTCCAGAAACATGATATATATGGGGCATCTTAGTTCTTTTAACTTCCGGGTATAAAGAAGCCATTGCTTGATTACAATATCTTTGTTTTTCATCGATATTAGGATCATCATATACCAAAGTACCATCAACAAAGATTGGTTTTTGTAATTCCGCTAAAGTAAAATCTTTGATTTCCTTACGCTTTAGGTAATCTTCAGGACTTACAATAATGAGATTATCCTTGCCTATAGGTTTACCAGATTCCGTCATGATATCAGCAATTGCATAACCAGTTTCTTTATCATAAGCACGATAAAGTTTTTTATAACCAGGATTGACAATCTTAATCGTATCATTGCTTAATTTGATCTTTGGGGCCCAGATGCCATCTTCCCTTAAGGCAACTTCCTTATAAACACAGCCCATTCTTCCTTCCGGTTTAGAGATATTATCACCAACACCTAAGCTATTGAAGATTGCTCCTTGAGCAACTAAACTTTCGATGGTTTCCGCTGTTAAACCATTGCTTAAACAGATCTTAGCATTCGAAAATCCCGCTTCATCCATCATCTTACGAGCTTCCTTAGATAGATAAGCTAAATCTCCAGAATCGATACGAATACCGATATTATTTAAAGGTAAGTTATGTTCCTTCATATATTGGAAGGTTTTAATGGCATTTTTAACACCACTCTTTAAGGTATCATAGGTATCGACGAGTAAAATGGCATTATCGGGATAAACCTTGGCATAAGCGATGAAAGCTTCAAGCTCGGATGGGAAGGATTCCACCCAACTATGGGCCATCGTACCCAAAGCCTTTTTATTAAGCATTTGGGCAGCAATGACATTGCTCGTACCAGCGCATCCGGCCATAATACCATATATCGAAGCATCGATTGCGGCTTCTAAACCATCAGCACGACGAGCGCCAAACTCCATGACCGCAACGTTTGCTGGTGTTGCTTCGATAATCCTACGAGCTGCTGTTGCATGTTCCATAGCGCCATTCACTAATGAAAGGATGGCCGTCTCAATGATTTGCGCTTCGATGATTGGGGCCTTGACCGTTATCAATGGTTCATTAGGGAACACGGGAGTTCCATCAGGAATCGCTTTAATCGTACCATGAAAGGTAAAATTTTTAAGATAATCGATGAATTCCTTAGGGTAACCAGCACTACGGAAATAATCAAGCTCTCTTTCATCAAACTTTAAATTTTGAATGAAAGGAATGATCTTATCTAGACCAGCCATGATGGCATATCCACCATTATTCGGAATCTTACGGAAGAAGACATCGAAGACGGCTTCGCCTTTCTTAGAACCATCGAGATAACCTCTTGCCATCGTATATTCGTAAGCATCTGTTGCTAAAGTATAATTTCTTGGTAAACGTTCATAACCATTATAGATCTTCATAATATTAAACTTCCTTTCTTAAACCTAAAACTTGTTCACGATTCTCTAAATCTTCGAAGGTTTCAACAACCTCGATACCTGCTTGTTCCATCACCTTGCAAGCGATGTCCATCCATTCATCCCTATTATGTCCTTCAGCATCAAAGGTATCGATGCCTTCTTTAACCACGAATATTTGGGCATCCCTTCCAACCTCATCTAAATAACGAGCTAGGGTTCTGGCAAAATCCATAACACAAAGATCAGCACATACCCCTTCGATAACGATTTCTCTCAAGGCTTTAAGTCTTTTAATATCTTCCCTTAATTCATCATTAAGCATGCCATTGATCGAATTCTTATAATAGGTGTAAGTATCTTCCTTATCCTCTTCTGGTGCTAACTCCTTAACCAATTTAGCTTCCTCACTACCCTTAAGACAATGAATGGGATACTTCTTAAATTCCAAAGCATCATCCTCATGCGCTTCAAGAATAAAGTTAACCATTCCCCCTTCCTTCCTAAACTTCTCAACCATTCTTAATTGATGGGGAATTAAAGCATTATAACTAGTATTAGCCATTGCTCCAAAATTAACAAAGCCATTATTCATATCTATAATATATAAGGCTTTATCATAATTGAATAATTCCGTATTGATATTAACTTTTCCAACTTTTCTCTTTTCCATAATAAACTCCTTCTATGTTATTATCATTTTATTAATAACATAACCTATAAAATTTCAAGAGTTATCACTCTTGTTATTAACATTATATTAATAACGTATATATTTGTCAACTACTTTTTAACAAAATATAAAAAAGATCTATTTCTTGACAATATAGATCTTTTTATTTTTAAAGAAAGCATAGATAACATCATCCAATAATAAACCATTTTCATCTAAGGTATCGAGTAACCATTTCCTACTCTTATGATATTCCTTTAAGACCATATCATCGATATGACCATCGATGATTAATGGTAATGGATATTCTTTATGTTTCTTAATTATTCCCTTTTTAAATATGGATAACTTACCATTAGGTTCGAGGATGGCATAATCGATTTCATCGATAGAACGGATATTCTTTTCTCTCATAGCAAGCAAGAGATCATTAATACTATATCTTTGACGCATCATCTCTTTGATATCGATCTTACCCCTATTGATGATTACACTGGGACTTCCATCCATCACATCATAAGCCTTATTGAATCTTAATTGCACCAAGGATAAGATAATCTCTAGGATGACAAGTAAAGCAATGGGACCAATCGTTAAAAGAATACTATCATCATGATTTTCAATCGATATCGCCACCAATTCCGCTATCAATATCGATATCGAAAGATCCGTAATACTCAACTGACCAATCTCTCTTTTACCCATAATTCGATAACAAAAAAGAATAAAGAAATAAAAGAATAATGTTCTTATAAGTACACTTATGATATCCATATCATCACCTATTATATATATGGAACATAATCACTTATTTTATTCACTAACGCATTCTTTTAAATAAACGTAAGGTATTTTCATTAGTTATCTCTTCAATATCTTTAAAGTGATAACCTTTCTCTTCAGCAAGACGTTTAATAATATATTTTAGATAATCACTATGATTAACACTATCTCTAAAGGGTTCCGGTGCAATATAAGGAGCATCGGTCTCTACTAAGAAAAGATTATTAGGTATTAACTTAGCTACCTCTAAAGAACGTTTAGCATTCTTATAGGTTACTCTACCAGCAAAGGATATATAAAAACCATTATCGATGATATAAGGTAAGAGATCAATATCAGGTTCATAGCAATGAAATACACAACCATATAAAGGTTTTACAAATTCTTCAAATACTTGAATAACTTCCCTATTAGCTTTATTAGCATGAATAATAATAGGAAGATGTAATTCATTAGCAACCATAATCTGTAAGATTAGATATCTTTTTTGCATAGCGATATTATCCTTAGTATGATCGATACCAATCTCCCCAATAGCAACTACTTTCTTATCAT
>CANQQK010000068.1 GCA_947626015.1 uncultured Bacilli bacterium
AAAAGTATGAAATAAAATTAAATAATTATACCAATAATACCTTTAAAAGAGGTTATATCAAGAACTATAATAAATAATTATAGTTCTTTTTATATGGGGTATAATGAATAATAGGTTGATAATATGAAAAAATATTTTATTTTGGTAGTATTAATCAGTACTTTAATTATCATTAATAACTTTAATAATAAATCATATAGTTTAGAAGATGAAATATCTTTAAATCTAACGATGAAATATCATCCTGAATCATTAGAGAGTGATCTAATGAAATATATCGATCTTATCGATGAAAGTATCTTTGCTTCGCTAAATGATATACGTTATGATTTTGCTTTGAATGAAGATTATCATTTCATGACCAATTTTGCTATTAATTTTATTATTAATCATCGAAAATATTATGAACCTTATATTGAAACTTTAGAACCTTATTTTTATGAAATATATAATGTTAAATATGAAACCGATGAATATATATCTTTAGATATCATCTATGATATTACCTCCCATATCTTTAATGTTAAAGATTATTATATTATCAATGATAATGTTATAGTTAAAGATGGGGTTATATCTTTACTTGATTATGATAATTCAGTAGATATGGTGATTAAGAAAAGCGAAATTAATAGGAATAATAATGATCTTTTAAATGTCTATGTAACTTATAAAGATATCGATATTAAATATTGTTATACGTTTAAGATCGATGGGGATAAGCTTTACTTTGTTGATATGGATATAGGTGGTTATGATGAAACATAGTTATATCTTAATCATGATATTAGGGATTTTAGCTTTACTTCTTGGAGTTACATCATTACATAGTAGATTGGTAAGTTTAAGGAGCTTTAATTATGGTAAAGAAATCATCGATCTAAGTAATGAATATCGAAGACTTTATGATGAATTTAGTAAAGAATATGGTTTTGAAGATTATATCAGTATTCGTATCGATGATTTAGATTCCTTATATAGTGATCTTATCTTTAGCATCGATAATTTAGAGAGTTATTATCTAGGATTAGATAAGGAATTAAAGATCTTGGATCAGCAGTATGAAAGCTTGGTTAAGGAAAAGAAGTTGATCGAAGAAGAGAAAAAGAAACACTTTTTTATCGATAAAGTAATGTTATTAAATCAATATGATGAGGGTTTACCAACGGGATGTGAAAGTGTATCCTTAAAGATCTTACTAGCTTATTATGGTATCGATGTCTCCTTAGAAGAGATCACTAGTAAACTAAGGAAAAGCGAAATACCGTATATGGAGGATGGCATCCTTTATGGGGGAGATCCTGACTTGGAGTTTATTGGGGACCCGCACCAGCATGACGCTTATGGGGTTTATGCCAAACCCATCTTAACGGTTGGTAAGGAATACCTATCTAACCTTCGTTATGTCGAAAATAAAACCTTAAAAGATATCTTAAACATCGTTAAGGATAACCATCCCGTCATCGTTTGGAATAGCACCAATATGTCGATACCTTATATCAGTGCTAGTTGGATCGATAAACGGACAGGTAAGCGCATCAACTGGCTTAAAAATGAGCATGCCCTCGTCATCATCGGTTACACCCCGGCATCCATCATCGTCAGTGATCCCTTAACGGGTTCTATAAGATATCTAGACCGTAAAATCTTCCAAAGTCGCTATGATATCATGGGACGTAAAGCCATCTATTAGAAAGGAATAATATGAAATATATTCGCACATTTCTCTTTATCTGTCTTCTAGTTATCACCCAAATCCTTATCAGTATCTCCCTTTTAGAGACGCGTTATATCATCTCCTTAGAGCAGGAAAAAAATCGTGTCTTAGAACTTCAAGATATGGTCTTTGCTTTAGAAGAATTAGATTATAACTATGATACCTATATCGAAGATATCGTATCTTTAAAGGGTAAAAAAGAAGAACTCTTAAGTAATGTTAAGGAGTTAGAAGAAGAAATCGCTAGTAGAGAAGAAAAAATTATAGAGTTAAGAAAAGAATAGTATTTATTTTTAACTTATAAATTTGTATAATTATCATAGGGTGTGATACTTATGAAGAAACGTATTTTGATCATTATTGGTGTTATTGTGGCACTTCTTTTAGTAGTGATAGGTCTTTTCATCACTTTCCATGATGAAAAGGAAGAAACACCTAAAAATGATGATCAAAGAGTCGAGAAGAAGGAATACTTAAGTGCTAATTATGCTTTAGCAATTTATGAAGATAGTAAAGATTATCTTAAGGATAAGGTTGATCTAGCAAATCTTGGTGAAGATGGCTTAGAGATTGCTGCAAAAGATATTATCAAGAATGCTAAAGAATTCACGGGGTGTGATGGAACATTAAAGATTCATAAAGATGCTAGTGGTATCGTTATCTATGATATTGCATCTTCATGTGAAGCAAATCCCGAAGATAATGCTAGTATGGATATGGTCATCATTAGCAATCTTAAGGGAAGTGAACCTGATAAACAATATATGTTAACTAACTTTAGCTTTAATGAAGATGGTATCTATGAAGCCGAAATCAGTAATTATATCGTTAAGGGTGATGAACATGGTTATGCCCTAGAATATAATGGCGTATATGGGGTTATGAGCTTCGAAGATGATCTATCATTTATTGGTGTTAAATACTTAGATAATCCATGTCTTGGTATCAATACTCATCTTTTTAATACCCCATCTGGTTATGTCATCACCTATGAAAAGGATAATGAACAATTAATTCGTTATATGGATGTTGATTTAAAAACTATTTGGGAACGTAATCTAACCAAAGCCGGATTATATCAATTTGGTAACTATATCTATGAAGATGACGATAATATGTATTTTGAATATTATAGTGATACTAATCAAATGATTGCTATCAATAAGGAATCTGGTAAGGAAACAAGTATTAAAACCCTTCGTGGTTTACCATATTCTACTACCATCAAAGTAGATGATTATCTATATACTTATGATAGTGATTTAAAAGATATCTATTGTTATGATTTAGATTTAAATCCGATATCAGATATCAATTTAGAACAATATATGGAACTCGAATCTTACTTTTCACCATATGTTAAAATTGCGGAAAATGTAATCTATTATGTAAGTTCTAAGGGTACGATTAATATCTTAGGTTTAGAAGATGGAAACCTAATGTATAAGATCGATGATCTTGAAAGTGATGGCATGAGTTATAGTTTTGGTTTTTCGGAAACCGAATATGTTATAGGTTTAACTAGTTCTAATCAATATACGATTAATTACTATCAAGATGATGCAAAGCCTTTCAAGACCCGTTATATACCACGTCACTATGCTCATGATTTTATTACCAATAAGGATTCTAATAATAATTATGTAGTTCAAGAATTTGGTCTTTTAAATAATAAATTTATTGAAAGTACTAGTGAATTAAATAGTGGTGAACAAGTCATCGTTGCTTATAAGTAAAATGATGTCAATTATAATTTAATAAGGATAAATTTATTTATCTTAATAGAACATAATGCTATAATAAAATTACCCTAAAGGAGAGATATTATGAAAGATATTACATCATTAAAAATGGAATTAATTCAATGTGAAAATGAATTACAAAGTATTACATTATATGATGAGAATAATTATATTGATCCCTTTAGAGCAGCATTCTTAAAGGATAAGATATTATATCTTACCAATGAAATAAGTTTTCAAGAATAAAATAACGACTTGTTATCAAGTCGTTTTTATGTTAATTTATTTTCTTGAGAAGAGTGATAAGATGGATAACTATTATTATGAACTTATCAAAGATGATGAGCATCTTTTAAAAATCTTTAAAAAGGGGATTGAGGAAGATGCCATTGGTCTTTTTGATCCCCAATTATTTACCAAATTACGTAGTGTATATTATAGTTCCATATCCGGAATCTTATATCTATTAGGGGAAGATAATAATACCAATAGTTTAGAAAATAAGATGCAAATCTTAACCTATGTATTGGAAGGTAGTGACTATACCTTAGTGCATGGGATAACGAAAACAGCAAAAAGAAAAGGGTTAGACGTTACCAGTTGGATTGAAGTAAGAAAGGGAAGACATATTTGGATCTATGATGTCTTATCGATGTTAAAGTTTGATAAAAGATATTTTGATCTTTTGGAATGTCCCGAAGAACATCGAAGGATTCATAATGAAGTCATTAGAAGACATCCCATCTATGCCGAAACATCATTTAAATATGATTATGTTCCCTTGATTATTATGTTCTTTTTAAATCGTTATGAACACAATAAAGATAATCCTTTTTATGAATCTTTACAAGGAGAGATTAAAAGGTATAAGGATGATATCCACTATCATGATGTGGCTTTAGATTATTATCAAGAAGTAAAAACTTTAAAACCAGTATATAATGAAGAAGGACTCCATTAGAGTCCTTCTTTTCTATATAGTAATAATTGCTTAAAATCATCACCTCTATGAGCACCTACAAATGTCGAACCTACATAATAACCTTGAGTGCTATAATCGATGGTTGGAAGGGAAGTCTCTTCCGAGTTATCCCTTTTAATCATCTCCTTTAAAGCATTACGATAATCCCCAATGCTTAAAATGGTAATTGGTTCATGGGGATTATTTTCATTATACCTATTTAAAAAAGCTTTAAGACCTCTAAGGAAGGCTTCATAGATACTTTCTAATTGGGAGGTTTCTCGATGATTTAGATTAACTTCAGCAGTATTGAAAACCCCATAACCTTTATCACGATCAACCCAAAGGGTCATCTTAGCGATGATCGTCCCTTCTTCATCACGAATGACGAGATTTTGTACATTATCTAAGATCATACTTGCTCTCATGATACCAGCACCAGCGCCTTCGATATGGGCACAGCAATTGCAATACTTACCAAGGAAGAGATTTTCAACGTCTTGTTTGGGAAGCCATTCATAGTTATAGGTAAATCCTTCTTCCTTTAAGTCTTCATCTTCATCATTTATAAATATTCGTTTATCATCTTTTAAAGTATATTTACCAAAGATATTACGAGGCGCCTTATGAGCTTCATCTAAGATGCTGATAGCAACATCTAATAGTTTTTCATTATCGAAGAAACGCGCTAGAGCTCTTGCTAGTTCAAGGTTATCTTCAGTAGCATTAGGATAGGTCTTCATCAAGAAGTAATTCTTACATCTATTGATAGTTACCAAAAGATGTCTTTGTTCCCCGGTATTTGCTGAAGAACCCTTAGAGATATCTTTAAACGAATTATAGACACGAGCAATGAAACCCGAAGTTGTTTTTTCGATATCGATTAGTTCTTGATAGTTATTCATAAAGAAACGAATGAATTCATAATCAAGTTCATCTCTGGGATTTAATTCAGCACATAC
>CANQQK010000069.1 GCA_947626015.1 uncultured Bacilli bacterium
GTAATGGATGCCTTTAAAGATATGCAAGCTGATGCTTCAGCTCTTGGATTAAATATCTATGTTTCTAGTGGATATCGTTCCTATGTTGTTCAAAAGAGCTTATATAATAACTACGTTAATAGAGATGGTAAAGAAAAAGCTGATACCTACTCTGCACGTGCCGGAAGTAGTGAACATCAAACTGGTTTATGCTTCGATTTAAATTCTATCACAGATGCCTTTGCAGCAACTCCTGAAGGTAAATGGGTTGATCAAAATGCTTATAAGTATGGATTTATAATCAGATATCCTAAGGGTAAAGATAGTGAAACCGGTTATATGTATGAATCATGGCACCTACGTTATGTTGGTACCGAGCTTGCCGAAAAACTATATAACAATGGTGACTGGATTACAATGGAAAGTTATTTTGGAATAACTAGTAAGTATGCTCAAGATAATTAATAAGAACTATATGGTTCTTATTTTTTATTTGCAAGGGAAATGATATAATTTAATTAGGTGGTAATATGGACTTTATCAAACAATTAGAAAACAATTCCATTCTTGTAATACCATATAATTTACGTAATAAAGTTTTGGAATATATTGAATCTCTTCAAGAAATTAAATATTTAAAAATCATGACCTTCCAAGATTTAAAATATGGTTTATATTATGATTATCGTAATGAAGCAATATATCATGTTATGAAAGCTTTTAATCTAACCTATAATATTGCTAAATCATATATGGAAATGCTTTACTATATCGAAGATTTTAAGAAAGATGATCCTAAATATAATTATTTAGAGAGTATAAAAAATTATTTATTAGATCATAATCTTTTAGAAAATGATCATCTATTTATACCATTACTTAAAAGTAAAAAGAAGATGTATGTTTATGGATTTTCCAACATCAATAAATTTAATAAACATCTCTTAGATAAAGCTAGTAAATATATCGATTATGAAATTATTGAAAGTAATAATCATCATTATGAACATAAGGTTTATGAAAATAATACCTTAGAAGATGAAGTATCTTTTGTTGCTGAAGAGATATCTAATCTTATAAACAATGGTGTTGATATGAACAAGATATATATTGCTAATTACAGTGATGAATATTATTTTACGATGAACTATATCTTTAGTAAGTATCATCTACCTTTCTTTGTAAAAAGTAATGATACCTTAGCAAATAGTGCAATTGGTAATTATTTTTTAAATCATCTAGATTTAAAAAAAGATAAAATAATCGATGATTTAAAGAAAAAATTTAATGATAAAATATATGAAAATGAAATCGTTATCAATAAGATTAAATCCCTAATCGATACCTATTATTGGTGTGATAATCTAAATGATATCAAAGACTTAATCGAAGCCGAATTAAAGATTATTAAGATTCCTAAGAAACATTATCATCAAGAGATTAAAACAACCGATATTTTAGATAATATTTTCTTAGATGATGAATATGTCTTTCTAATCAATTTTAATCTAGGAAGTATTCCTAAATTAAGAAGAGATGAAGATTATTTAAATGATGCAATTAAACCTGATGTTTTAGAGAAATCTGATGAATATAATACAAGTATTAAAATGTCTTTGATGAAGGCCATTAAGAATATTAAAAATCTTACCATAACTTATAAATTAACAGATAACTTTTCCCAATATTCACCATCTTTTTTAATCGAAGATGAATCTCTTATAAAAGAGAA
Organism: uncultured Bacilli bacterium; assembly: GCA_947626015.1. Lineage (GTDB taxonomy): Bacteria > Bacillota_I > Bacilli_A > RF39 > UBA660 > CAG-582. Next base: position 1,712 of record CANQQK010000069.1, read on the forward strand.
AGTAAATAAAACTTATTCCCATATTTCAAGGGAATATAATGAACTTTTATTAGCAAAATATACCGATAATTTAATCAAGTTCAATGAACTTAATAATGACTTACCTATTCTATATTATAACTATAATATCGATTATAAAACCTATGATAATAGCTTCAAAGGAATCGATAATGAAGAACTACTTAAGAATATCGATGATAAGTTAAATTTCTCTTATAGCAATATCGATACCTTCTATAAATGTCCATTTGAATTTTATTTAAATTCTGTATTAAAGATTGTACCTTATAAAGAGACCACTCAAGAACAATTTATTGGAAGTTTATTTCACTATTGTTTAGAGGAATGTGTTAATAGTGATATGGATCCTAATGTGGCATATGATGAATATTTAAATAATCATCAAGATGAAAGAACACAAACCAATGCCGATAAATTCTATATCGAAAGATTAAAAGAAGAAGTAGCGTTTATTATCAATGCTATTAAGAAACAATATCAACATTCATCTCATAACAAGGAAGAACATGAAAAGAAGATTGAGATATCGGAAAAGAAAAAGATTAGTTATAAGATCAAGGGATATGTTGATAAGGTATTATATCTTAACAATAATGCTTTTGTTATCGATTATAAAACAAATAATAAAACCGTTGATAAGAGTTTATTTGAATATGGACTTGATCTTCAACTTCCAATGTATCTTTATTTGCTTAAGAGAATTGAAAATATCGATGTTGCAGGAATGTATTTACAACATATCTTAGATCTTGATATGGAATATAATCCTAAAAAGGATTTAGATACCGAAAGAGAGAATCGATTGAAGCTACTTGGTTATACGATCGATGATATTCAAATTGTGGAAAACTTTGATGATACTTATGAAGCATCAAAGGTGATAAAATCTCTTAAGGTTACCAAGGATGGTTCGTGGTATGCGAGTGCTAAGATCATGAGTAAAGATGATCGTGATAGCATCTATGAATTAGTAGAAAGACTTATCTATAAAGCCATTGATGAAGTATGTTCAGGTAATTTTAACATCCATCCAATTAAGATCGATAAAAAGTGCGATGCTTGTGAATTCTGTCAATATAAGGACATCTGTTTTGTGAAACCAAAGGACTTCAATAATCAAGTAATTATGAATAAGACAGGAGATGATGATAATGAGTAAGCTAACAGAAGAACAACAACTAGCTGCTACCAAAGAAGGTTGCAATATCATCGTATCTGCTGGAGCTGGTTCTGGTAAAACTACCGTTTTAAAAGAAAGAGTTTTAAAAAAGTTAGAAAGAGGAATCAAGGTCAATGATTTAATCATCCTAACTTTCACCAAAAACGCTGCTAGTGAGATGAAAGAAAGAATTAGAAAAGTTATCTCTCAAAATGCCAGTGTTAAAGATCAAAGTGAATTAATCGATTCAGCTTATATAACCACCTTCGATTCCTTTGCTAATAGCTTAGTTAAAAAATATAACTATCTTTTAAATATCGATAAAAGTTTTAAAATCGTTGATAGCAATATCGTTAATATCGAACTTAAAAATATCTTAGATGAAATCTTTGAAGACTTATATGTATCCGATAATGATGCCTTTAAAAAAATGATTAAAGAACTAACGGTTAAGAATGATAAAGTAATTCGTAAAAGTATTTTAAATACATATCATGAACTTACGAAATTATTGGATCGTGAAGCTTTTTTAGAAAAATACATGACTGATTACTATGATGATAAATATATTGAAACCCTTTTAGATGAATACGAAGAAATTGTTTTTAAGTATCGAGATGAGATTATCGATTTATTAGATGAATTAGATGATTTGACGATTGATCAAGAAACCTTAAAGAAAAATATGGAAGGTGAAAGTGCCATTAGATACGCCCACTCTATCGAGGAATTAACTGACATTAAAATTCCTTTAGTAAGCTATAACGATAAGAAATATGCATCCGATGAAGTTAAGGCAATCAAATCTAAGATTAGTGATCATCTTAAGGTCTTACGTAATCTATGTTTAGATGATCGTAAGACGTTGAAAACTCATTATTTATCAACCAAAGATTATGCAAGCACTATCATCGATATCTTAAAAAGATTAGATGCTAAAATTATGGAATTTAAAAAGCAACATAATGCTTATGAATTTCATGATATTGCGCTTCTTGCTATCAAACTCGTTAGGGATTATCCCGAAGTTAGAGATGAGATAAAAAATACAACGCAAGAGATTATGATCGATGAATACCAAGATACCAATGATATCCAAGAAGAATTTATATCTTATATTCAAAATAATAACGTCTATATGGTTGGTGATATTAAACAATCTATCTATCGTTTCCGAAATGCTAATCCGTATATCTTTAAAAATAAATATGATCTATATCGTGATAATATTGGGGGTTTTAAAATTGATTTAAACAAAAACTTCCGTTCTCGTAGTGAAGTAGTTAATAACATCAATCTCATATTTAATAATATTATGTATGATCGTATTGGTGGTGCTAATTATAAAGAAGAACACCAAATGGTTTATGGTAATAAGGCATATGATACGATAAAAAAAGATCAAGATTATGATATGGAAATCTTAAGCTATCATAATGAAGATAAGAGATATGCAAATTCCGTTATAGAAGCATTTATTGTAGCAGATGATATCTTAAAAAGAATCAAGAATAAAGAACAAGTAACATACTTTGAAAATGATGAAATGAAATTAAGAGATATCAACTTCCGTGACTTCGTTATCTTAGTAAATAAGAGCAATAATTTTGAACTATTAAAGAAAATCTTAGAGAGCAAAAATATTCATTGTGTCATCGATAAAGATATCGATATCAAAGAAGAAGATGAAATATATATCTTAAGCAATATCATTAAACTATTGATCACGATTCATGATCATGATCTATCAGATACCTTTAAACATGCATTTGTTTCTATTGCTAGATCATATTTAATAAATATGAGTGATGATAAGATCTTTAAGATCGTGACGAATAAAACCTATAAGGATACTGAGCTATATCAAAGATGTGAAAAAATAGCTTTAGGTATCGATGGCTTAACGAATAAAGAGATTATCTTAAGAATTATTAATGAATTTAATATCATTGAAAAACTTCACCAAGTTGGTGATGTTGAAGAACGTATTGCGAAGTTAGAGAGTTTCTGGAATGATGCCATAAGTCTTAATGATTTTGGAATGAATATCTATGATATGAATGATTACTTTAATATCATTATGACGGATGATGAAAACTTTAAAATGCCGAATAATGCTAATGTTGATAATGCCGTTAAGATCATGACAATTCATAATTCTAAAGGTCTAGAGTATAACTATGTATATCTACCTTATTTAGATAGTAATTTTCAAAAGAGTGCTAATAATGATATTATTAAGTTCTCTAATAAATATGGTATTATTACTCCATTCTATGATCATGGAAAAGGAAGTACTTTTGTTAAAGAATTAAATAATCAATATCAAAGAGTTGAAGAGATATCGGAAAGAATTCGTCTATTCTATGTTGCGCTTACAAGAGCCAAAGAAAAGATTATTATGATTACCGAATTTAAAGATAA
>CANQQK010000070.1 GCA_947626015.1 uncultured Bacilli bacterium
AACTCATCTTCGGGATAGATATAACCTTCTAAGGATGAAGTTTGCTTGGCATAATAATTTCCATAAGGTAAGTAATCCGTTAACACATTACCTTCTTCATCGGTCTTCGAAAGCAAGATTTCTTCGCCACATTCCGTAAATACCGAGATATCTACAGGACTTAGAGGATCTAAGGTATCCCGGTCCGCAACATGAACATTGATCTTACCTCTTAGAAGATAATTATAGATATCTTCTAAAGTAATATCTCTTTTATAACCTTCACCTTCCTTTGCAAAGATGACTTGGTATTGTTTATCATCTTTTTCATATAGAGGTTTAGTACTTATCTCCTCGATATGATAACTTCCATAGGGAACACTTAAAGGGAAAGATATCACTCCATCTTCTAAGGTTATAAAGGTTTTGATAAGATCACCTTTATGGAAAAGAATCGTTTTATCGGTTCCTTTTAAGATGTCTTCATCGGCATAAAAACCAAAGGTAAAACCTTCACCCGGAATAAAACGATAATTGATCATCTTATCTTGGACTTCATAGATCTCTTGATATTTCTTAGAATAGATATCTCCTTTTTGTAATTTATATACCAATTTAACTTCGGTTTCTTCCAAAGGACGATTCTTTAAATCAACATCTTGTCTTGGGGTAAAATAACCATCCAAATCGATTTCCGGTATGACATAGTAATCAGTGGGATATAAAGATACATAATCATCCTTAGTCGTATAGATGACGTCATCCTTTCTAAATAAGAGATCCCCACTACCATTATAGGTATCATGGGAAGCCCTTACTTGAACTTTGATATCGGGATTATCACAAACGGTATCGATGTAATTGAAAGCTTCTTCAAAACCCGATACCTTTTCACATAAGACATTTAAATCGAGATTATAACTCTTTTGTTTTAAGGTATAAACCTTGCTTAGATCTTGATGATTACCGATACTGATGGCATCTTGAAAATCCTTACTAACATATAATAAAGTATTCTTATTGAAATGGGTACCTTTACGAGTGATGGTAAGATTACCAACTTCGCCACCAGCGGTTTTCGGTTTGATGATTAATTCATTACCATTAATCTTAATATCACTCGGATTAGCAGTCGTTATCGTTACTCCCTTTAAACCGATAACATTGTTCTTATCCTTAAGGTGAATGGTATCAAACTTATCATAGGTGATCTCATTACTACCAAAATCCGGAAGTAACTCACCCTTCTTTACCAAATCATTGATCTCTTGAATCTCTTTGGTATAAAGATTAAGTGGCGTCTTGGATTCAATACTATCGACGAAATAGGTTTCGATCTCTGGCGCTTCAACCTTCCATATCATATATTGGGTGATCGCATACCATTTTTTATCGGTATGATCATAACTACCATCCTTATAGCCATACCCATAATAACCTATTAGTTCGATCTCTTTTAAGACGGCATCTGTTAGTTTTGAAGAACTATTTTTAATACCTTCTTCACTATAATCTCCATTAGCAGCTCCTGTTAGTTTAGCCCAATTTTCAATACAATAGACCAAACTATTATCACTTGTCTTCCGATACATCGTTGCTTGCTCATGGAAGTTATGTGTCGGATATGTCACACTACCACTATCACTACGATGTTTATAAAAATAGATACCATCAATCTTCTCTGCTTGATATATATATCCATTATAACTAGCAGCTTTAACAACATTTACTTCTAACAACAATACTAATACTACTAAAATCATTTTAATAAATTTTTTCATAAACCCTCCTGTTATTTTTACAGCAAATGTTTTTTTCCGATACCTACCCCCTAACGAAAAAGAAGAGAAATACCTAAGTACTTCTCTTCTTATGGATATATATAATAAATTAAAAATATATCAATGTCAATAAATAACCTACATCATTTGGCAACCATCATTGATATTTTCACATGTATCTACTTCTTGATAAGTAAAACATGGGGTATATGTATGACGATAGATATGATGATTTACCATCTTAGTATGAATAGGAATAATATGTGGTACTTCATGAACGATATATCTTTCACATACCTTTTCTTCAGGACATTCATATATTGGTGGACACATACAACCATTAACACCCATATTCATATCCATATTCATCTTCGGATTTTCATTTTCAATACATCTCGGATTCATAAAAACTTCCTTTCTAAGATATACTATGCATAAAAAAAATAATAGACTAGTAAAAACGTCTATTACTTTTAAGGTTCAATAAGTTCTAAATAAGTTCTTCTTAGATCTCTTTCTTCAATACCTAAATCTCTTAAGATACTATAAGAGGTTTCAATGTTCATCTTTAAGAAAGCATTATCGGTATTTAAAATCTTTTTAATTAAAAGATAATAATCTTTATTAGGTTTAGTATTGATTAGTTCATCACATAATCTTATTAAATGTTCTAACATCTTAAACACCTCTTCTAACGATACCACTTATTTCATGATTAGTATCTTCTTTAATATATTCTAAACTATTAGAATCGAATTTATCTTGTAATTCATCGACATCAATACATGCTAGATTATGTTCACTATCATAGATAAAGTATTCATTTTCGGAAGCATTATTTACTAAAGAATCCATATTGATGACGATGATTGCAATTGGTTTTGCATGATCTTGAATGCTATTATCTCTAATGATGGTAATCGTAATATTATTACGTTGTTCATTTTTATCAAAGATGATGGTACGTAATTGAACCATATAAGCTAGTAAATCTAAGCCTTTAAGTCTTACTTTATTTAGTTTACTAAAGAGAATATCGATCTTTTCCGTAAGGGAAACTCTTCTAACATTGATTGTCCGATTTAGATATTCTAATACTAAATCATCTAAGGATTCAACGGATTCGATATCTTTTAGATAAGGATTTTCTTTTAAAGCAATATCTTTATATACCGAACTAACAATCCGATTGAAATCGATACATGTTTGACGATTTAAATTCATACAGGTTAATCCTTGAAGTGGTTGATTTAATTTAGCTTGCATCATATCATTACCCATTAGAGTAAATGAGGAATCAGCATTGACCAAAAACTTATGATAACGCCATTCTAAGGCTTCATGACCTTTACCATATTCCTTATCTGTACCACCATATTTAATAGCATAATTAATACCAATTAATTCTAGGAATTTAGCATAGATAGCATTGAATTCATAACACACTACACGATTATTTTCGGGAGTAATCTTTTTAATATAATTGATTTGACGATGTTTAAGAGTTAAAGGGCCCTCTTGATTTACAGCATAGAACTCTTCATCATACGTTAAGATCTTACACATCATAATATAGATATAAATAGCTTGTTGCATCTTATTATAGTTTTTCGGCATATCTCTTAAAACCGCATTTCTTAAGGATGGACTTATTTCCACATTAAGAGAATTATCATCCTCTGTTAGATTGTAACGATTGATAGCTTCGACATCAATATAACGATTATTTTTTATATCTAAGATACGACGACGAATCGCTTCCGGAAAGAGATAATCATTTAAACGCCCATTATCAAAGAATTTTAAAACGGCATAGAAGATATATTCTTTAGGATAACCAGATATTGCTTGTAAGGTATAATCAGCACATATTTCCTTAAACTCTTCATCACTCATCTCAGCAAAACGCATGAGAAAAGTTGTTGAAAATTCATAATGCATGCCATCGATATCGATGGGAAAAGTATCCGTTTGTTCACTTTTAAAAGCACTATAAGTTAAACGCGAACGAATAAGTTCAAAACGTGATAATTCTTCATAATTTAAAGTTAATTGACCAGCTTCAATAGCTTTTTCAATATTACGAACAAATTCAACCCTAGTAAAGCGAATTGAACCCAAGGACTTACCATCATCGATACATATTACCCCAAAATAAGGAATATTCTTATTGACGCATCTAACGACATATTCAAAAGCAAAGGAATTACTTAATAATGCATGAAGCATTTTAATACTGATAACTCTAATCCCAATCTTTACAACTGGACCCGTCATATAATCATCATATGTTTCCTTATCGATGAGAATCATTTCCTTATTATTTTTAGCTAACTCTGGATATAGATGGCGTAATCTTTCTTGCATTTCGCGATTCATTATCTCATCACCTATTATAAATTATATCATACTTTAAGAATTATAATTTTAAAAATTAACCATTTTGGTTTATACTGTAACATTCCTCATGATAGTAAAGAGTTCTTAGTTTATCTAACCCTAAAGTATCAGCATTTATTTCTTCAAAACCATAAGACACCAATTCGTCAAGAAGCTTTCTTCTTTGCTCTTCTGGTGTTAGTTCATAATAAGAAGCATTATCATAATATACTAATAAACCTATAGAAGCAATCTCTTGCAATTGAATCTTACTATTCATTCCTTCCCTATAATAATGATGATCATATTTAATGGTATCAAAGATCTTTTGATAACCTGATGCCAATAATTCTTTTTCAAAGTCAGGTAACTCATTAGCTGAAACTTCACTGACATTTAAATGTTTTAAGAAATTATTTTGAATTTTAAAAGAAGAATCATTACAACTTCGAAGACGTATACACGCTTCTTTCATTGCTCTTTCACTTAAACCATCAAGTTTTTTATTCGTATAATAAAGATCATGAGTCTTGACATTAAAATCATTATTAAGCCCCTTATCCTTTAACATCTTATCATAATAATTAAGATCATTCTTTAACTTAATTCCGACTTCAACCTTAACCATGTTAATACCTCCAAACTTAAAGGAATATGATAAAAGCAGAGAAATATCTCTGTCACAATACTCCCATTTATAGTCATAATAATATTATTAAAATAAACAAACCTCTTATAATATTCGAGTTTAATACATAAATGTAAAGTTTTTGCGTTTCAATATATTTATAAAAATCATTACAAGAGATATGATCTTTAGGTTTTTGATATTCGTATAAATACAAATCAGCATCCTTTTTAACTTCGGGATGATCATTTCTAAATTTAATGATTATATCTTTTAATAAACATTCTTTGTTTATATATTCATGAATTCCCCTATATTTTCCCCAAGAGTGTTCAAACCAATAACTCTTACCATCTCTTTCAAAAGTTAAGAAAGTATGTGAAGGTAACATATCTTCATCTGCCATATAGATAAAATATGTTTTTACTATGATATCATTTTCCGAAAATAATTTTCTTTCTAATTCTACTTGAT
>CANQQK010000071.1 GCA_947626015.1 uncultured Bacilli bacterium
CAATAAGGTAAGGAGTAATAAAATGATAGCAATAAGCCGAAGGACTTTTACAATAAAAGTTCTTTTTTTCATTGTATTCCTCCTTTCTTTATCAAGATCAGAGGACGACACTCACATCAAATGTTCCTATAAAAAGTATACTATTTATCATATATGAAAACAAGTGTTCGATTAATATTTTATTAAAAAATCATTGAAATTATTCCGTAAATGTACTCTTATTAGTCGCTTATTTCCAATAATATGGAACTTTTTTACATATTGGAAATAGAACCTCCTTGATAAAAATTGATCAATATGCTACGATGAATATGTCAAGGAAACTTGAATAAAATAAAAAAGGATACATTTGATTGCGAGAATCAGATGTTATCCCTTCTGGAACGCATCTGATTTCAGATGCTTTTGCTATTTTAGAAGCAATAATATTGAAATAAAAAGAAGGCAAATTATGAATATAAACGAATTAAATGATTTAATACAACGCGAGAAAATGAATGGTAATATTTCGGTAAAGCAAATAAGTGATGGTCATCATACATTTGAAGATTTATACAAAAATAGATTGATATTATTTTGTGCTTTATGTAATAGCAATCCTACTATATCTTGGAAATCAAAAAAGCATTTTGATGAAGAAAATGATCCGATGTTTGAAGGTGATTTTATTGCTGGGATTAATACACCAGAAGGAATTGCTTCTTATCATTTTAAATTAGAATTTTGGGATTTGTTCCAAATTCAAGAAATTGAAAGTGCCCCAAAATATGATAATTATGATAACGCTACGGTTTTGAAAAGAATATATTCTTTATCAAAAAAGCATGAATAGAATTTGTTGAACAACTTAATTCATATCAATCAGAAATGATTGATTTTTTTCATTTTATAGTTATATCAAGCATTTAACGATATTTTCACAGTATGAAGTGAGATGAAATAATAAATCATCTTGATAAGTGTTGGTTGTTATGATATGATGAATATGTCAAGGAAACTTGAATAAAATAAAAAAGGATACATTTGATTGCTCGAATCAGATGTTATCCCTTCTGGACCTCATCTGAAATCAATTGTTGTTGAGATCAGATGTTTTTTATCTAAATAGTAAGGTGATTACTATAAAGAATAATAGTAGAATTATAATAAATAGAGAAAGGGAAAACATCTGATATATTTCAAATGTATCCATTTGTTAGTACATAGTGTTTCTTATCTTTTTTATTAACAATTACTTCAAATAGATATCAAACTTGGATTTTTATATTCCAAGTTTTTATTTACTTAAATATATGATAAAATTATCTTATTAAGATGGTGATGATATGCAAAAGGTACAACTTATGGATACAATTGATGCTTTAGCTAGAGTAGTTAGTATAAATGAAGAACAAAAGCAAAGATTTATTAATAAATATATTGATATGCCGGATATAGAGATAATTAAAGATCTATCTTCTACAGCTTATAGAGTTGTGGGAGAAAATTCTGAATTATATGAATATGTATTAACCATAATTCGTAATATTAATCCATCTATTTGTCCATCAGTTGCTGAAATGAAAGTAATATTGAATAAAATGTTTTCTAATGAAGTTGAAGGTAATATGTCATTAGAAGAAAATCATAAATTAGTTAGTGAATCCTTAAGAAGATTTTGTACTTTATTTAATCAATATGGTATTGATTATTATATTGTAGGGGCATTGCCTTGTTTTTTTGAAAACAAAACAACCTTTATTTAGATATCATGATGATATAGATATTATGGTTAATGAACAAGATATTCCTAAAATAGCAGAAATCATGGAATTGACAGGTTATAAATTTCAAGATGATAGATTTCCTTCAACTGAAAGATTCTTAGAAATGGAACAAAATAAACCTCCTCATACCGTATTAGCTCAAAATCCCGATAATGAATTTCATTTAGGTTTCTTTTGTTTTAGAAGAGAACAAGATAATTCTATAACTATGAGAGAATATTCCCATCGTTTAGAAAACAATGAAGTTATTGTTGATGTCTTAGAACGACAATTAGATCCTGAAGGAACTTCGTTAAGATATGATGATACTCCAACTACCTATATGGATACTTCTTTTAGAACTAGTTCTGTTGAAAGTGTTTATCATTTAAAAGGTTATACTAAAAGACCAAAAGATATAACCGATATGAAAAAACTAGAACCATTTATAAATCAAGAAAAATTAAAAGAACTAGAGCAACATCCACAACGAAATATAACATTTACAAATGTAGATAAGAATGAAGTTCATAAACATATGTAGTTTGGATATATAAGTATATTATTAATATGGTAAAAGATTATTTTAGAGGTGATAGATATGGTTAGATATTATTGCAGTGGCTTTGATATTAATAATGCATTTGGACATGGTTTGGGAGATATGTTTAAAGCAGAACTAAGAGATACGAAGAGTATCGTGTATATTCCCGGTAATCCAGAAAAAATAGAAAAAGCCAAAAAATTATATATTCCAGCATTTACGGATCATTTTAAAAATGTTGGAATAGAGTTTGAAGAAGTTAATTTAATTACACCAGATTTAACGAGTGACGAAGCTAAAAAAATGATTGCTAATGCTAGTTTTATAATGTTAATGGGAGGAGAACCATTCAAACAAAAAGAAATGTGTGAGCAATTAGGAATTTTAGAAGAATTAAAAAGGTTTAATGGGATTATGTTAGGTTTTAGTGCCGGTGCTATGCTTATGTCAAAATATATCATCATCACTCCATGTAGTGAAGAATATCCTGATTTCCATATCGATCAAGGATTAAATCTTGATGAATTATCAATTTATCCTCACAATAATACTTCTGAAGAAATATATCCAGATAAATTAATTTCTGGAGAAGAAGTCTATCTAAAGCAAGATTTAATAAAAGTGGCAAGAGAATATGGAAAATTTTATTTATTGCAAGATTACTATAGAGAAGATGAACTATTTGATATAAGTATCATTAAATCTATAAATGGAAGTATTGAACTTTATACGGAAAATGCTGGTAAAATCTGGGAAGTAACCGATGATGTTAATTTGATATACCATAACCCAAGTAAAAATAATCAAGCAAATTTAAAAAAGAAAACCATTGATTAATTAAAAGCACATTTGCTATAAATGTGTTTTTTTGTTATCATACATAACGCAAGAAGACTTGCATATAGAAATAAGGGGGATTTATGTTAGAAATATTAAAAACTATTGGAAGAGGTACTGTTCATGAATTAAGTCGTTATCAAACGGCAATGCCAAGACGTAGAGAGCAAGGAGCATCAGTAAATGAAATGCCTTATGATCCAAATTATTGGTATGATAAGTTAGGCATTAGTTATAAGATTGCCAGTCATACTTTGATTATTACCGCTCGAGATTATTTTCCTGATTCCATAGTAGATTATATCAATGCTATACCTCCTGAAGTTAATTTAAATATTGCTTTAGTAATTAATTCACACGATAATGAAATGGCTGGTTTTAATATGTTATGTGGAGCTTTAAAAAATGTTAGACCATATCATCCAATAACGATTTCTTTAACTGAATTATATTTTGGTGGATGTTGTTCTTTAGAGGTTGAAGATTTACCAGATAATGTTAAGATATCTAATTGCTTAAGTGAATACACGGGAGAAGAGATAGATCCATTTTATGGTGAAAACTCTTTTGATTGGTGGGCTTTGAATTGTGATGATGATACTTATCGAATGCTTTTAGGTAAATTAGCTCCTGTTGCTAAAAAAAGAGCTCATGATTTAAGAAAGATAGCTTATGATTTTTATTGTTCTGTACCAGAGAGTATTAGAAGGGCTAGTAATGATGTTAAATGTGCTTATGCTTTTCGTTGGTGCACACAAAATATTCCATATGATACGACTGCCATAAGATCTGATGGTAACTTAGCTCCTGGTAGACATGATTCACAAGATCCGATTATGACCTTCAGACGTCGTACTGGGGTATGTGCTGGTAGAGCATGTTTACTAAAGACTTTACTTAATAATTATTATATGAGAGTACCAGTGTTCCTCGTTACTGGTATGAGTGGAAGATTACCACATGAATGGAATGAATTTATCAATGATAAGGGAACAAGTGTTAAATATGATCTTTCAAGAATGACGAATACCAGTGAAGATGATCATCGAGATTATTCGTTATCTGAAAACCATTTAAGGGAAAAGAGAACCCCAAAAAGATTAGCATATCGAAATCATGGGTAAGAAAATTATCTTTAATTTAAAATATAGATACCAATCGTAAGATAGGTAGCAAATAAAATCCATAATAGATAGAAGATATTAAGATAAGCTGATATCTTCTTTTTTTCATAAAATAGGGAAATCATAATGCTGACGATTAAATCTAAAACGACGATCCATAAGATAGCGATAAAACGCCATTTTAAGGTAAAGAAGATGATGGACCATAAGAGATTAATACCTAATTGAACATAATAGATAAGGCGCATCTTATCATCGACTTTATCATGTCTTTTTAAGATAAAGTAAGATATTCCCATCAAGATATAAATAATCGTCCAAGCAATCGGGAAAAATATCTTTGGTGGTGCTAGAGGTGGTCTATTTAACGATGTATAATCGATACTACCTGATATGATAAAACCCACAACGCTACCAAGTATAACTGGTAAAAATAAGAGAAATGCATTTTTAATAATCTTTTTCATAATCAAAACCTTTCTATTTTTAATTTATGAAATATTTAGCAAAATATGTAAATAATTATGATATGATTAAGATGGTGATCGATATGAAACTTAAAATAATTGGTAGTGGTAGTATGTGGACAGGATATAATAGTGCATCATATATGATCGATGATAATATCTTAGTCGATATGCCCAATGGAATGTGTAAAAATCTCTTTAGAGTAAAACTTGATCCTAGGGATATCGAACATGTTTTAATAACGCATTTTCATGGAGATCATTACTTTGATATGCCTTTTTACTTACTTCTTAAATCAAGAGCAGATAATAAGAATGTTAATATCTATTGTGGTAAGGAAGGAAAAAGAAAGAATAAAGCTCTTTTAAAGATGGCTTTTCCTAATTCTTGTAAGGATGTTTTAAAGAGTGTTTCACCAAATTATAATCATGATGAACACTTTACGATCAAAGATTATGATATTAAAAGATGCTTAGTAGATCATGGAAGAATGAAACC
>CANQQK010000072.1 GCA_947626015.1 uncultured Bacilli bacterium
TATAATGAAGAACATCACATTACACCAAAGACCATTATTAAAGAGATTAAAGAAGTCATTAGTAATGAAGAAGAGGAAAAACTTACTGCTCCGAAGAAGGTTAGTAAGCGTGATCGTGAATTAATTCTTGCTAATATCGAAAAAGAGATGAAGGAAGCAGCTGCTAATCTTGATTTCGAAAGAGCTATGGAATTAAGAGATATCTTATTTGAAATGAAAAGTGAGTAGATAAATATGAAATTAAATTCAAAAGAAGCCTTAAGACTTTTAAAGGATGAGGTCATTAAAACGGATGATGATATGAGAACTGATAAGAACCGATGGCTCCTACATTGTCTTACGGTTGGCGAAAGTGCGAGAATTATCGCTAAGAATTTGGGAATTGATGAGGATTATGCGGCAAGTCTTGGTTATATCCATGATATTGGGCGTAAGATCAGCCACCCTAATCATCCCATCGAAGGATACAAATATATGAGGGAACATGGTTATGAAGAAGAAGCCAGTATCTGTCTTACCCATTCCTTCATCGATAATGATATCCATCTTATTGCTGATGGGGACTTAGAGGAAGGACCTTTAAAGGAATTCTTTAAAGAATACTTTGCTAATAGAGAAGTTACGATCTATGATAATATCGTGCAAATGTGTGATCTAATGTGCCTTTCTGGTTATGTTACAACTCTTGAACATCGCATGCTTGATATCTATTCTCGTAAAGGTATTCATGATAATACCTCAGATCATTATGAAGCTGCTATTAATTTAAAGAAACGTTTAGAAGGTATGTTAAGTAAATCATTATATGATATCTTACCCGTTAGGGATGAGGACTTAAAACTCCGTGATAGTGACGATGCTACGATTAGAGGTATGATATCCGAGTATTTAAAAAAGGAACACTCAAATAATAAAATGTAAGCTAATTACTCTTTAATTTAAAAGGTAAATATGGTATTATTACTTTAGAGTAGGAGAGTGTATTATGAATAAAAAGGAATTTGCTAGTGAATATCAAATGATTAATAAATTTGTTAACTTTATGTTACAATTAGCAAGATATGTTGCTTTATTTATCAGTGTTGTATCCCTTGCTTTAACAATGTTTTTAACAATAATGTTAGTAATGAAAGGTAAAGATGTACCAACTGATACTTTAGCAGATGTTATTGGGCTTGTAACCAATATTACTGTTGCTGATGTAACTAATTATGTAGCAACTCTAGGAACGATTAAGGTCACAATTGCTTTTATCGGTTACTATGCAGCTATTGCTATCAGTACTGGTTTAATGCGTGTTATTTTCGTTAAGTTTAGAGATGTTTTCAATGCTATTATTAATGGTAATGCTTTTGAACAAACAACCTTAGAAACCATTAATTCTTGTATTCCCGTATCAATATTACTTACCTTTGTACAACCAATCATCTTAGTAGCAATCATCTTAGCTATTGGAATCTTTGATTATAATATGATTACGGTAACGGGTATAACTTATTTAGCTATCTCTTATGTTGGTAAGTTATTAATCGAAAATGGTTATAGCATCAGTAAACGTAATAATCGTCTTGCTAAAGAGATATCTGATATTAAAGCATATGAATCTGAAGTTAAGATGTCTATTTTAAAGAAACAAGCTGAAGCTAAAAAGAATAGTAAAGAAGAACCTAAGAAGAAAGTTACTCGTAAGACAACAACCAAAAGGGTTACTAAAAAGGCTACTAAATAGTAGCTTTTTTTGTTATAATTTTTTTAAGGAGAACATTATGTATAAGTCTAATATCAATTTTAATCTCTATAAAACCTTCTATGATGTTGCTACCTATGGAAGTATATCTAAAGCTGCTATGATGAATTATACATCTCAACCAGCTATTTCTAGAAGTATTAAGACTTTAGAAGAAGAATTAAATACGAAATTATTCTTTCGTACTAAAAGAGGTATTGAACTAACAGAAAAGGGTAAAGAACTCTTCTTCTATGTTGAACAAAGTTATAATTCCTTAGTAGTTGCGGAAAGAAGTATGTTTGAAACTAAAGCTTTAGATCGTGGTAAATTATCGATTGGTATCCCTTCTCATATTGCAACCTTTTATCTATTTGATGCTATTGATGCTTTTCATAAGGAATATCCTAATATTGAAATAACGATTATCTCTAAATCAACTAGTGGACTTATCGAAAAGCTTAAAAGTCATGAAATCGATTTTATTATCGACTCCGAACCGATAAAGATTAAAGATAAAGAGATTGTTACTAAGCATATAAAGGATTTAAAGAATACCTTTGTAGCAAGTGAAAACTTTGATATATCTCATATTAAAACCCTTAAAGATTTAGAGAAAGTACCATTAATTCTACCGATTAAAGGTACTGCTAATAGAACCGCTTTAGATGCTTTATTTATCGAAGAAAAGATCAAAGTAAATAATGTGTTAAATATTCATACATCCGAAGTTATTATTGGTGCTATTAAGAGAAGTTTAGGTGTAGGTTATGTCATTAGGGATTTGGTCTTAGATGATATTAAAAGAGGTAATTTAAAGGAATTAAAGTTTGATAATATCCCTGAAGTAGGTATTAGTTTAGTATATATTCCCGAATATATTACGGTATCTCCTAGAGAATTCTTAAATAAATATATGAATATTAAAATCTAATATATCTTTTTTGATATATTTACAATAAAAAATAAGCATTTTTCAAATGTTTATTTTTTTTATATCATTAAGATAGGAAAGAGGTAATATTATGAAAGTCTATCAATTAAGGGTCAGAGATTTAAATATCTTATTAGAACCAGTATTTAAGGATATGGAGAGTGCTAATCTATTTAAGAATAAATATGATAGTAGATCTATTGATATCATTGCTAATAATTTAGAAAGTGAACATGATTATGTTTATCGTATTAAAAGAATCGATGAAGATGGTTATGAACTAATGGATAATCTCTTTACAGATCTTGATGAATTACTAAACTTTATCAATATTAAAGGTGTTAATAATTATAGTATTGTTAAAGAAAGTATTTTAGGTAATAGTAATTTTAAATATAGTTTGATCGAGGTATAGGATGTTTGCTTTAAAGGATGTTACTTTAAAAGAGGGAAGATATATCGATTATCTATATATACCTAATGATATGGATATCGATATCATGGCTAAGTCCATATATGAAATCCTATCTTTAAAAAAACATGAACATAAAAGATTAGTAATCGTTATTGATAAAGTCGATGAAGTGTTTTTAAAAACTTTAATCGATCTTAGAAAGAGCATTAAGTTAATGGGATATAGAGATGTCTCTTTAGAAGTTAATCTTAAGGATGATATTGATTTTGCATTACTAAGAGATATCACGGATACTTATATGATACCTTTTAAATTAAGATATCATTTGAGTTCTAGTGATGATAATATAAGATATCGTTTAGAGAATGATGTTCGTTGTCGTATAGATCCCACTTGTATTGGTTTAAAGGAATATCAAGATTATGTTCGTCGTAATACGAAATTATGTCAAGTATTTAGAAATCATAATCATCATATCTTTGTTAGTGAAATCGATTATGATCTAGTAAAGGGAGAGAATGATTCCTTATTTGAATGTGCCATGTTACAGTATTATGCTAGAAGATATGATTTAGCAATTACTTTAACGGGAGATGAAGATAGTTTAGCTACTTGGTTAGATGTTATTAGGGAATATTCTAAGGAGATTATCATTTTAAATAAGGATGTTAAAAGGGTTAAAGGTAAGACTTTAAAAATGAAGAATTCAACTCATACGAGTTGATTTTTTTTAATAAATTAAATGTTTTATGTTATACTTATAAAGTAAAGAGGGTGTTCGAGTGGAGAAGGTTTATATAATAGGTCATAAGTACCCTGATACTGACAGTGTTTGTGGAGCAATATCTTTATCCTATCTTAAGAATCGTTTAGGTTTAAATACGGAACCACGTGTCCTAGGTATTATTAATCCCGAAACTAATTTTGCTTTAAACTATTTTCATATCGATGCACCAAGATATTTAAATGATGTTAAGGTTCAATTAAGAGATGTTAACTTTAATAAGAATTATGTTATCAATGAAAATAAACCGATTATTGATGCTTTTAAATATATGAATGATAATGCTATTACCGGTATGGCTTTAGTAGATGATGATAAGAAGTTAAAGGGATATGTATCTCTAAAAGAGATTGCATCCGATATGATATATAATGAGAATTTACGTATTGAAACTTCTTTTGATAACTTAGTAGAGATCTTAGAAGCTAGTTCATTTATCAAATTTGATGATTATATTGATGGTTATGCTCATGCAGCTACTTTCGATGATGAAGCATTTATTAAGAATCAAAAAATCGATGAGCAAACGATCTTAATCGTTGGGTATCGCGAATCGATTATTCGTCATGCGATTGCTTCTCATGTTAAGTTAATTATTTTGGTTAAGGATAATAAGCTTACCAAGGAGATGCGTAAGGAAATCGAGAAGAATCATATCAATGTGATATCGACTCCGAAGTCATCGTTTAAGATCGCTAGGGTATTATGTCTAGCTAATCCCGTTAAATCGATTAAACGCGGTAATGATCCAATCACCTTTAATACGACGGATTATCTTAGTGATTTTGAGGAAGCTACGGCTAAGTTAAAACATACGAACTATCCGATCATCAATGATAAAAACGTATGTGTGGGGATGCTCCGAACGATCGATGC
>CANQQK010000073.1 GCA_947626015.1 uncultured Bacilli bacterium
GCCAAAGCCCTCAAAGCCATTGAATCCACCAGCACCACCATCAAAGGCTGCATGACCAAATTGATCATATTGACGGCGTTTATTGGCATCACTAAGTACGGCATAGGCTTCACCTATTTCCTTAAATTTATCGGCAGCCCCTGGATCTTTATTAACATCAGGGTGATATTGTTTAGCTAATTTTCTAAAAGCTCTTTTGATGTCTTCATCAGAAGCGTTTTTATCAACACCTAAGACCTCATAATAATCTCTTTTTGCTTCTGCCACATTCTCACATCCTCATCTAATCAATCAATTTATAAAATTCATCTATTGCTTCATCAAACATCTTCAAAGCAACTTCATAGGTTTCTACACTCGTCATATCGATACCTAAAATCTTTAAAGAATCAATCGGTGACATACTAGAACCAACTTTTAAAAATGCTTGATATTTATCCTTAATACCATCTTCATTATGTAATATTTTATATGCTAGATTAGCAGCTGCAATATTAGCAGTTGCATAGTTAAATGTATAATAACCGCCACCCATAAAATAATGGGGAATGGAAGCCCAACCATTAGGATCATAACCCTTAAGATCATCGCCATAGACTTCCTTCGTAACATCTAGCCAAATACTAGCTAATACCTCCGATGATAAAGGTTCATTATTCTTAGCATAAGTATGCGCTCTTTCTTCAAACACGGCTTGTCTTCCCGCACCAAAGAAGTTTCCCGCAAAGACCTTAATAAAATTAGCAAGTAACTCTAATTTTACATCCTTATCAGTTTCCTTTTCCCGATATAAATGAGAGAAAACAAACTCATTATTTAAAGATGCTACTTCTGCACAGAATGAACTTTGATATACATACATCGGTGGTTGATGATTAATGATCATATATTGATTAACGAAATGACCAAGTTCATGACATAGACTTGATACATCTAAAATCTTACCATTATAGTTAGCAAATACAACTGGATGCGCATAAGGAATATATGCACTATACCATCCCGTTATCTTATCCTCACTTGGTAAGAAGTCGATACACTTCTTATCGAAAGCAAGCTTTAAAACATCAGTATAATAATCTCCATATATGCTATAGGTATCCAAGATGATCTTCTTAGCATCTTCGATACTATATTCCTTATTTGCTCCCTTTACCAATGGAGCATTCATATCATAAACCTTAAAATCATCATATTTTAAGACATCTCGATATAGTTTTATAAAACGTTTATAACGATCCCTACTCTTAAATAAAACCTCTTTTAAAGTTTCATATACAGACATATCGATATCTAAATTAAATAGTTTTTGATGTAAGAAACTATCATAATGACGATATTTGCTTTCAACTTCATAGTTCTTAATAAAACCAATATAATTACAAGCTAAACTATCGATATTATGCTCATAAGCTCTCTTCGATAATTCATATGCTTGTTTACGAACATTACGATCTTCATCACGAGCATACTTACTTAGATTACTAGCATTTAATTTAACCTTACTACCATCACTTAGTTTTATCTTACCAAAATCGAGTTCCTTATTACGGATATATTGACTCGATTTACTATAGTTTTGACATATCGCTTGAAAATCCGATAACATGGCTTCTTCATCACTTGATAACATATGTTCTTTCAAGCGGAAGATATCCTTAAACATCTTTTCATAAACCTTTAATTTAGGTTCTTCTTCCATATATTTTTCCAAAGTTTTAAAATCACTTTTCAATAACTCAGGTATGACATAAGAAGTCTTAACATTATAATCTGCAATGATGCCATTGATAAGGTCATCATACTTTTTATTATCACTATTGTTTAGATCAACATCGATATTTAAGAAAGCATAAAAATTTAAACGTTCTAATATTTCTTCAAGACTTTCACTATCTTTATAAAATGCTAGTAAGGTTTTAGCATCATCTAAAAGATGACCACGATATTTTTCAAGATCGCTAATCATTTTTGGTATTCTTTTCTCATCTTTAAGCCATTCTTTGTATGATGGATAAAGATAACTTAGATCCCATTGGTATTTTTTATCTGTGTCTTTTCGTTTCATCAATAACTCCTATGATCTTTATAACATAATTAATGGGGAAATATTCCCCATTAATCTACTTTTTATCAACAAATTCAGCTTCTTCAGCACCATCATCAGATGCTTTATCATCCTTATTTTCTTGAGCTGCTTTGCTAGCTTCTTCATATACACGACCAGCTAGTTCCATAGCTTTCTCTTGTAATTTAGAAGTCTTATCCTTAATTTCATCGATATCGTCTTTCTTTAAGGCTTCTTCAACATCCTTAGTTAGACTTTCGATTTCTTTCTTTTCATCATCAGTTACCTTATCCTTAAGGTCTCTAATAGCACCTTCAGCAGCTAACATTGTTTGTTCAGCATCATTCTTAGCATCAGCTAATTCCTTACGCTTTTCATCAGCTTCCTTATTAGCCTCTGCTTCCTTCATCATCTTATCGATTTCTTCATCACTTAAATTAGTATTTGAAGTAATCGTAATCTTTTGTTCCTTACCAGTACCTAAATCTTTAGCTTTAACATTAACGATACCATTAGCATCGATATCGAATGTAACTTCGATTTGTGGAACACCTCTTCTAGCTGGAGGAATATCGGTAAGTTGGAAGTTACCTAAAGTCTTATTATCGGCAGCCATTGGTCTTTCACCTTGTAAGACATGGATATCAACAGCTGGTTGATTATCTTGAGCCGTTGAGAATACTTGACTCTTACTTGTTGGAATCGTTGTATTTCTTGGAATTAAGACGGTCATAACGTCTCCTAGAGTTTCAATACCTAATGATAGAGGTGTTACATCTAGTAATACCAAGTCATTAACTTCACCAGTTAAGACACCACCTTGAATAGCAGCACCCATAGCAACTACTTCATCAGGGTTAACACTCTTATTAGGTTCCTTGCCTAATTCTTTCTTAACCAATTCTTGAATATAAGGAATACGTGTAGAACCACCTACTAAAACGACTTGATCGATATCTTTAGCAGTTAGTTTAGCATCCTTTAAAGCTTTTTTAACATAATCTAGAGTTGAATCGAATAGATCTTTATTCAAATCTTCAAACTTAGCTCTTGTAAGTTCCATTTCAAAGTTAACAGGTGAACCATCAACTTGAGCAATGAATGGTAAGGAAATAGTAGCTGTTGTCGCATTTGATAAGTCTTTCTTAGCTTTTTCAGCTTCATCCTTAACACGTTGCATAGCCATACGATCATCTTTAACATCAGCCTTGGTTTCCTTCTTAATCTCGGCAACGATATGATCCATAACACGTTTATCGAAGTCATCACCACCTAGACGATTATTACCACTAGTTGCTTTAACCTCATAAACACCATCACCTAATTCAAGGATAGATACATCGAAGGTACCTCCACCTAAATCATATACCAAGATGGTTTGTAATTTATCTTGTTTATCAAGACCATAAGCTAGTGCTGCTGCTGTTGGTTCATTTACGATTCTTTCTACCTCTAAACCAGCAATCTTACCAGCATTTTTAGTAGCTTGTCTTTCAGCATCATTGAAGTATGCTGGAACCGTAATTACCGCCTTTGTAACTGGTTCACCAAGATAAGCTTCAGCATCTCTTTTAATCTTCATCAAAATTTTAGCAGAAATCTCTTCAGCTGTATATTTCTTACCATTAGCCGTAACCTTTTCATTGGTTCCCATCAATCTCTTAATAGATGAAATTGTATTAGTAGCATTCGTAACTGCTTGTCTTTTAGCTTGAATACCAACTAATTCATTATCTCCTTTAAAAGCTACAACAGATGGAGTTGTTCTATCCCCTTCTGCATTAGCTATAACGGTTGGTGTACCACCTTCCAAAACAGCACAACAACTGTTAGTTGTACCTAAATCGATACCTATAATTTTACTCATATTTATTATCCCTTTCCTATTACTCGCTTACCTTAACCATACTAGGTCTTAGTACACGATCTTTATACATATATCCTTTTTGTAATACTTCGATGACGATTCCTTCTTTAACACCCTTCTTAGCTTCCGTCAAGACAGCTTGATGGAATCGTGGATCAAATTCTTTATCTAAGGCTTCTATTTCGGTAACACCATTATTCTTTAAAATATTTTTAATGCTTGTACTTACCATTTTAAATCCTTTTAAGAATTCGGCATTTTCTTTAGTTTCCATCATCAAAGCACGATCGAAGTTATCAGATACTTGAAGTAACTCCTTTAAAATATCTTCATTAGCATATTTCTTTAATGTCGTTACCTCTTCTTCTTTTCTTCTTTTAAAATTCATCATCTCTGCTTGAATGCGCATTGATTTTTCTTTTTCTAAACCTAAAAGTTCCTTTAATTTAAGAATTTCTTCTTCGGATTTATCTTTCTTTTTTTCTTTTTTCATCTTTGGTTTTTCGATATTTTTATCGTTCTCCAAAGGATGTTCCTTAACCTTTTCCATGAAGCCCTCTTTCTATTTTTCAATATAATTTTTTAAATAGCTTAGTAATGTTACTACTTTATCATATTCCATTCTCTTAGGACCTATGATAGCCAGAGTTCCTTCATCATTACCAGCCTGATAGTGAGTTTTAATAATGGTGACATCGGGATCAAATTCGGTTTCTTCACCGATGAAGACATTGACATC
>CANQQK010000074.1 GCA_947626015.1 uncultured Bacilli bacterium
ATCTTCCTTTTAACAGTTAAACTTAGCTATGTTCTAAGTGGTATCAGTGATTACCTAGCTTATATACGTAATATGGAAGAATATTATGGTACATTCATCAGTTATCAAATACCTAGAACATATCGTGACAATGCAGCTCTTAATATTGCGGAAATCGAAGAATCCTTAAAGATTCTAGGTTTAAGGAATGAAGATGATGTATAAGAAGATCTATATTGAGATAACTAATAATTGTAATCTTAAGTGTCCTTTTTGTACCCACAACAAGAGAAAGAATGCTTTTATGGATATAAAGGATTATGAGAAGGTATTAGAGCATATTAAGGGATATACCAAGTATGTTTATCTTCATGTCTTGGGAGAACCATTGCTTCATCCAGCCATCAATGAGATCATCAAGTTAACTCATGATGCCGGGGTAAATCTCAATATCACGACCAATGGTTATCTTATCGATAAGATTAAGGAGAACCATGACATCAGACAGGTCAACATCTCCTTGCAAAGCTATGATGGGACTATCCCTTTAAATGATTATTTAGATAAGATCTTTGAGGTCATAAATTCCTTGAAAAAGGATACCTATTTTAACCTTCGTCTTTGGGTGTCAACACCAAAGACAAGGGAGATACTTGATAAAATAAACATGTATTATAATAAAAATATATCGTTTAATGATAAGAATGATAGCATCAAGTTAGAAGATAACGTCTATCTAACATTTCACAAAGAGTTTACATGGCCATCATTAAATGCTGAAAGAAAATATTTAAAGGGGACATGCTATGCCCTAAGAGACCATATCGGTATCTTGGTCGATGGTACGATCGTCCCTTGTTGTTTAGATGCTGATGGCATCATCAACCTTGGTAATATCTTTAAGGATGACTTGGGGGATATCATCAGCCAAAAGCGCCACCACGACATGCTTCAAGGATTTAAGGATCACAAAAGGATTGAACCTTTATGTCAAACCTGTCATTTTATCGAAAAATAAAAACCGGTTATCCGGTTTTTTTATGCTCTTAAACGTTTGCTATAATCGCTTGATGCAGGAATTTCTCCCATTCTTGTTAAAGCCTTACTACGACGAGCAGCTTCGACAGTTAAACGATGAGCTTTCATCGTTAAATCTCTTTCAATTTTTCGAAACCCAAACTCCGAAGAGATTGATCCTTCATCTATTTGCTCAAATGTACCTCTAACGATCTTAATAACGTTATCGATATCAACATTTGTTATTTCACTCAATGTATTACAATATTGCCAAAAATCAACGTAATTGTTTAAACTCTCCATGTAATACCCCCTCTTTCATTGCCAGTTATATTAACACATTATGCCTTTTACTTCAAGTTCTTTTTAAGAATGCTCATACCCTTCGTACTAGCTAAGTATTTATTATATTCCTTAACACTTATAGGAAACCCTAACTTCATACGATCATATAATGCCATATTACTAATGACTGGGACTTCTAAATCATAAATATTTTGATAAACATATTCCATAGGTGAAATTACTTTACCATCAATCTTAGCATAACCTTGTCTTATGAATGCTTCTAAGCGACCCTTAAATAATTCATAGGTCTCAGAATTCTTAACATAATATCTAATAATCAATAAGATATTTTCTAAAGCTGAAATCATTGCTTCTCTTTCAATCATAAAGAAATCATGGAATTCATCATATTCTTCATCACTGATTGTATGATCAGCAAATAATAAAATATCGATTTTAACCAATACAGATAAAGGCCAATCGGTAGCAAATGCGACATGATTTTGAATAACATGCATCATTTCATGAAATAATGCTTCTAAAAGACATAGATTAGTAAAGACGATTTCATCATTACCAATACCATTTTCAAAATCATTCTTAGCAATCTCTAAGATATCATCATATTTAAATTTAATGATCTTAGTTGAATAATTATATGATCCTAGATTATTATTATCATCTGAAGAAAAGATAAGATCTTCAAAATAATCATCTAGTTCTGCAAAAGATACTAATTCATAAGCCATATCTCTTATTTCTTCTTTAGTATAGATATGTTTATCAATATCTTTGATATATTTCTTAATACCTTGATATAAGTTCATCTTTCTTCCCCCTAAATTTCAATGTTTTATATAATAACATACTTCTTAGTAAAAGTTAATAGGTTTTTATTTAATAATATGGTACTATTATAGTGGTGAAGATATGAAAAATAAGGAACATTATTATAAATTTTCTTTAAATATGAATATTGCTAATGTGATAGCAATCATTGAATTTATTATTATATTAATAATAGCTTATTTTTTTAAATGGATTGATTTTAGCAATATCTCATATTTCTTAGTATTTTTCTTAATACTTATATATACGGCTATTCATGAAGGACTTCATGGAATTGCCTTTGCTTTAAATACGAAGAAATGGGAATGTATTAAATATGGTATTTTACTTGAAAAAGGTGTCTTCTATGCTGCTTGTCAAACACCAATAGAAAAAAAGGGAATTATTTTTTCCTTGTTATTTCCAACGATTATTTTAACTTTTATTCCTTTACCATTTGCAATATATTTTCATATTGATTTATTAACGATCTGTGCTTTATATAATTTTATTGGTGCTATCGGGGATTTAATGATGACTTATTTCATTATAAAATTACCTAAGAATATTAAATATATCGATTATGATATAACGGTTGGAGCAACCTTTATATCCGAAGATGATTTAACTCCTTATAGTAGAAGATATATGTCTTTAATCGAAGAAGGAGTTCATAAAGATAGTAATATCGATAAGAGTGTTAAAAGGTTTTATTGTAGTAAAAAATCATTTATAATATTGGTAGTTTTAATAATCATCGTTGGGTTAAGTGCTTTATTAAATTATCTATAAGGATGTGAAGAAGATGTTAGAGCTTAAAAAGGTAACTAAAATATATACGACCGAAGGTTTTACTCAAAAAGCTTTGGATGATGTAAGTATTAAATTTAGAGAAAATGAATTTGTTTCCATATTAGGTCCATCGGGATCAGGTAAGACCACATTATTAAATATTGTTGGTGGTTTAGATCAATATACTTCTGGTGATTTAATCATTAATGGTAAATCAACAAAGAAGTATAAGGATCGTGATTGGGATGTATATCGTAATCGTTCCATAGGCTTTGTCTTTCAAAACTATAATTTGATACCTCATCAAACGGTATTACGTAATGTTGAACTTGCTTTAACTCTTTCGGGTGTTGCTAAAGAAGAAAGAATTAAGAAAGCTAAAGAGGTCTTAAAAGAGGTTGGTTTGGAAAAACATATGTATAAAAGACCAAATCAATTATCTGGTGGACAAATGCAAAGAGTCGCCATAGCGAGAGCTCTTATCAATAATCCGGATATCTTACTTGCTGATGAACCAACGGGAGCATTAGATTCCAAGACAAGTATTCAAATAATGAAATTATTAAAGGATATTGCTAAGGATAAATTGGTTATTATGGTTACCCATAATCCCGATATCGCTAATAAATATTCAACCCGTATCGTTAGTTTATCAGATGGTGTTATTACGGATGATACTAATCCTTATGATGGTAAGGAAAAGAAAAAAGAAGAAACCAATAAATATCGTACCCATATGTCCTTCTTAACCGCATTGTCTTTGTCTTTAAATAATCTTATGACAAAGAAAGGACGTACGATCTTAACAGCTTTTGCTGGTTCCATAGGTATTATTGGGATTGCGCTTATCCTATCACTATCTAATGGAATTGAT
Source organism: uncultured Bacilli bacterium (assembly GCA_947626015.1). Classification (GTDB taxonomy): domain Bacteria; phylum Bacillota_I; class Bacilli_A; order RF39; family UBA660; genus CAG-582. The sequence goes on from CANQQK010000074.1 coordinate 3,779, forward strand.
CTATATATCGATAGGGTAGAAAAGGAAACTCTGGCATCATATCCATTAACTTTAACGGAAGAAACCGTAGATACGGCCACAATGATAACGGCTTTAATGGGTGAAAATGAAGATAAAGATCATGAACTTGATAAGATCTATTCCAATAGTATCTTAACGGATATGATTAATTCTTTGAATTCGAGTGTTGAAAAGAATAATCTTAATAAATTTAAAAAATATATTGAAGAACATCAAGAAGAATTTGATAAATATACAACAGCGATATCTTATGGATATGAAATATCTCCACAAATATATCGTTCTAATACGGATAAGATTGTTCAAGTAAATCCTAGTCAAGTTATGAATAAGATGGGATTAGGTAATATGATGGATATGGCAACTGGTCTATCATTTACGGGAGCATCTTCCAATCAATATGATGTCTTCAGTGAAATAATCGATGACGATGATCTTAATAAAAAGAGTTATGATGTCATTGTTGGAAGATGGCCAAAGAACTATAACGAAGTAATCCTTTTTGTAAATGATTATAATGAAATCAGTGATTTTACTCTATATGCTTTAGGAATCTTAGATCAAGATGAAATCGAAGGTAATATGAAGAAAATCTTAGCTGGTGAAGAAGTCGAGAAAAAAGATGTTGAACTAAGTTATGATGATATTTTAAATTTAGATTTTACCTTAGTATTAAATACGTCATATTATGAATATAATGATATGACCAAATTATGGGTTGATAAAAGAGAAGATAATGATTATTTAAAGAATCTAATTGCTAATGGTGAAAAGATTAAGATTGTTGGTATTGCAAGACCAACGGAAGAATCCGTTAATAGTAATCAAATGGGTACCATTGGTTATCTTCCTTCCTTAAT
>CANQQK010000075.1 GCA_947626015.1 uncultured Bacilli bacterium
ATCATCTACACTAAAGTTATCAAAGATATCGATGAGGTTGATGATAATACCCATTATATCAATGGTAATAATCGGGACAAGGAATTTATTAAACTTAATAGTTATCTTAAAAAGAATAAGATCAATGACCAAATATGTTTGATTGGAACCTCTAATCGGGGCTTATGTCAGAAGTTTTCCTACTTTCTTGTTAAACCAACTTCCATCATTCGTCATAGCAATATTGCATCTTATAAATCCATGATTAATGGTGGTAATATCATTAAACTTGATAAAAGTATTAATATCAATGAATTAAAAATCATTATTAGTTATATCAAATATAAAAACCTTTCTATCATCAGTTTAAGAGATTTAATTGAAGAATAGATTAATAATAAGTTAAGTGATGTGTTATAATAAAAAAAGGTGATAGTATGCATAAGAGAATCGTTTTAATAGATGGAAATAATTTGATGTTTAGAAGTTACTATGCTACGGCATATACGGGTAACTTGATGAAGAATTCTAAGGGACAAACGACGAATGCTTTATATGGTTTTGTCAATATGATTAATAAGATAATCGATGAAGAAAAACCGGAATATATGTGTGTTGCATTCGATGTTGGTAAGAGTTTCCGTCATCGTGAGTATGCCGATTATAAAGCGGGAAGAAATGCTACTCCGGAGGAATTAAAAAGCCAACTAGTAATCGTAAGAGAATTACTTGATAAGATGGGTATCTTTAATATCAATGTCTTAGATTATGAAGCGGATGATATCATTGGTACCTTATGTAAAAGAGCTGATGAGGATGAAGAGTGGGATGCCTTACTCGTAACGAGTGATCATGATTATCTTCAACTCATCACCGATGTTTGTAATGTTAAACTTTTAAAACCCAAAGACTTTACCAAATATAATCCCCAAAACTTTGAAGAGGAATATGGTATTGAACCTATTAGAGTAATCGATTTAAAAGCCTTAATGGGCGATGCATCCGATAATATACCAGGTGTACCAGGAATTGGGGAAAAGACTGCTCTAAAGCTTTTAAAGGAATATAAAACCTTAGATAATCTCTATGCTAATATCGATAATATCAAGGGTAAGATGCATGATAAATTAGTGGAAAATAAGGATAGTGCTTATTTTTCTTATAAACTTGCGACCATCTACCGTGATGTACCTATCAGTAATACCTTCGAAGATATGAAGTATGAAGGACCAACCGATAAACTTGATGATATGTATCGTGAATTAGAATTCTATTCCCTTATTAAAAATCAAAAACCCGTTAAAAAAGCCGAAATTGAAACCAATCTTTCCATCTTAGAAGATGTCAAAGATATTAGATTAGATAAACAAATTGCTTATTATATTGAATGTGATAATGAGATCTATTATGGAAGTAATATCTTAGGTATGGGTTTATATGATGGTAAGAATCTTTTCTATGTGGAACCATCGCTAATCGATGAAGTCTTTGATTATACTCAAGAAACCCCTAAATATACTTTTGATTTAAAGAAAAATATTGTTTTATTAAAACGATTTGATACCAATACCATCTATGATATGAACCTTGTAAGTTATCTTTTAAATAAGGTTACCAAAGATGATATTGCAATACCGATGAATAATGATGGTATTGATATCCCGCTTTATCATGATATTATTAAAAATAAACTTGATATTAAACAAACCGTTGCTTTAAAAGCTAAATATATCTATGACTTACATGATAAATATATCGATGACTTAAAGAGTGATGAGATGTATGAATTATATACCGAAATTGAACATCCCCTTACCAGTGTTCTTGCTAAGATGGAATTAAATGGTATTAGGTGTGATGCGAATATCTTAAATGATCTATCCAAAGAGATGAAAGGTCACTTAAGTGAAATCGAAGAAAAGATTTATGAATTATGTGATACAAAATTCAATATCTCATCTCCACGTCAATTAGGGGAAGTCTTATTTGAAAAACTGGGTTTACCTCATGGTAAGAAGGGCGCAACTGGTTATAAGACGGGAGCCGAAGTCTTAGAAAAATTAATTGGGGTTCATCCCGTAATCGAATATATCTTAGAGTATCGTAATTTAAGTAAACTTGAGAGTACCTATCTTGAAGGTTTAAATCGTTATATAAGAGAAGATGGTAAGATCCATACCATCTATAAACAAACCCTAACACGTACGGGAAGACTTTCATCAGCTGAACCAAATCTGCAAAATATTCCGGCTCGTGATGAGATCGGTAAACTCGTAAGAAAAGCTTTCTTACCGGAAAATCAAGAATTCTTATCCGCTGATTATTCCCAAATCGAATTACGTATTTTAGCACATATCTCCGGATCCAAAGAATTGATCGATGCTTTCGTAAGAGGGGATGATATTCATACCAAAGTAGCAGCTGATATCTTTAATAAAAAGATGGAAGATGTTACCAAGAATGAAAGAAGAACTGCTAAAGCCGTTATCTTTGGTATCGTCTATGGTATCAGTGGTTTTGGTCTAGGAGAAAATATTGGTATTTCCCCAAAGGAAGCCAGATCCTTCATTCAAAAATATTATGAATTATATCCTGGTGTTAAAGATTATATGGATTTAATCGTTAAGGATGCTTATGATTCCGGATATGTTCGTACATTATTTAAAAGAAAACGTCATATCGATGAATTATTCAGTGGTAATTATATGATTCGTCAAGGTGGGGAAAGAATTGCTTTAAATACCCCAATTCAAGGTTCATCTGCAGATATCATTAAAAAAGCTATGGTAGAGATCGATAAAGCCTTTGAAGTCAATAACATCAAAAGCAAGATGTTATTACAAATCCATGATGAACTTGTCTTCGATGTCTTAGAAGAAGAGAAAGAGAAGGTTACAGATATCGTTAAAACCATTATGGAATCCACTGTTAAACTATCTGTACCCCTTAAGGTAAGTACTGACTTTGGTACTGACTTATATGAAACCAAATAATAAAAGGAAGTGTCATCATGCCGGAGATTGCTGAAGTAAGAACGGTTGCTAAAACATTAAATGAAAGAATAAGTCATTCTAAAATTAAAGATATCGATATTTTATATCCAAACATTATCGAAGATGACATTGATTATTTTAAAAAATGTCTTATCGGAAAAGAAATTAAAAAGGTATCTAATTATGGTAAATATCTCTTATTTGACTTAGGAGATAAAACCTTGATATCGCATTTAAGAATGGAAGGGAAGTATTTCATCAAGGGTGAAGATGAAGAGGTTGTTAAACATGAACACATCATTTTCCACCTTGATGATGGAAGAACCCTTCGTTATCATGATACCCGTAAGTTTGGAAGAATGCATATTGCGAATACCGATGAAGTGATGAGTAAAGAGTTATCATTCCTAGGTTTAGAGATTGATGATCCCAATCTCAAAGCAAAAGATGTTTATGAACGCATTCATAAAAGACGTAAACCGATTAAGTCGGTATTGCTCGATCAAACGATTATCAATGGTCTTGGTAATATCTATGTCGATGAAGTGCTCTTTGCTTCAAAGATTCATCCAGAGACCTTAGCATCTGTCCTAACTCTTAAGGATTGTGAAAATATTATTAGAGAGGGAAGCATCATCATCGGTAAAGCCACGGAAGCAGGTGGTACCACGATCCGTAGTTATACCTCATCTTTAGGTGTCTATGGAAGTTATCAAAACTACCTTAAGGTTCATACTAAAGAAGTATGTCCGGAGTGTGGTAGTAAGATTTTAAAAATTAGAGTAGGTGGCCGAGGTACATACCTTTGTCCTAAATGCCAAAAACGCCAAACTATATTGAAATAATCAATATAGTTTTTCTTATATATTAGTGTAATTTTACATTTTATATGTTATAATTGAAATACGATAGGAGGTTTCATGATGAGTCAAGAACTATTAACTATGATAACTATTTTTTATGCCATCATAACGCTTATCATCGTTATAGTTGCAATCGTTATTACGATTAGAAATATCAAAAAATCATATAATGAAACCCTTTTACAATTAGAGCGTAATAAGAATTTAATCATCAGTGGTGCTATTCTTTCCGAATTAAATAAAGTAGAATCTTTAATCAATAATAAAGATTTAGAGGATAAATATAACTATTGGAAGAGTTTATTTAAAGAGATTAAAGATCAAGATGTCGTTAAGATTACGGATGACTTAGTAGAAGCTGATACGATGTTTGATTTAAAAAATATCAAGAGTTGTATGGCCCATCTTGCTAAGATTGATTTTGAAATCTATATCGTTAAGAATAAAGCTGGTAAGCTATTAGATGATATCAAAGAGATTACCTTATCAGAGCAAAGAAACAGGGAATTAGTTACGAAATTAAAGACCGAATATCGTACGATTTTCTTAAAATATAATAATAGTAATAAAGAGGATTATTCAATCGTTCAAATACCTTTAGAGTTACAATTTGAAAATATCGATAAGTTATTTTCGGCTTTTGAAATGGCCATGGAAAATAATGTTTATTCCGAAGTTGGTAAGATCGTTAAAGCCTTAGATGATACGATTGGTAATTTAAAGATTGTTATCGATGAAGC
>CANQQK010000076.1 GCA_947626015.1 uncultured Bacilli bacterium
GTGGTGAATCCAACAAAGTCTTTGCTATCGGTAATAAGATCTTTAAATTTGGACCGATAAATGCGATTAGTGATATTCCCTATACACTCCATAATGAACTTACAATACCTTATCATACCCATGAAGGCATGCCTTTTCAATTAAGTGTTCAAGAAAGATTATCCCAAAAATGTACTTCCGAAGATAAACTAAAAGAAATGTATTTTGCTTTAAGAGACCAAGGATTTCTATGGCGTGATATTAAAGAAGACAATGTCATGAAACGAGGAGATGATCTAATCCTTATCGATCCTATCAGTGTTTTTAGAGTTAAAGATATTATTAAAGGTAGTGTTCTTGAAGAAGTTATGCATGATACCAACCAAGCTCTACTAGAGCTTATGTGGCTTGAAAGAACAGATCCTACCTTTAATATCGATACCATTGAGCAATACTTCACCAATGAAAGTAATACAACAAGACTAACGATCATCAACCTTAAAGATCGCTTTAAAAGACAAAAGAATGGTATGGGACCAAGTGTTGATTTAAAAGATTATGAGGAATTCTTTCAAAGTTTAGAGACATTATTAGAAGACATGTCAAAAAGGAATAGTTATTGATTTAAACTATTCCTTTTTACTTGCAATATGGGTATGATATCTAACATCATAACACTTGGTACCCCGAATATTCTCTCCTCTTTTAAATATATAATCCTTATAATAATCTTTAACATTATCTATATTAAGATCAATATTTAAAAAGATATCATCTTTGATACCATCAACATCAATTCTTTTTAAGATCATTCCCCTTAGATGATCATATATTTCTTCATTAGATATCTTCTTTAATATTTCATCATCATAAAAACTCTTTAAGATATCGTTCAAGTGTTCCAGGGAAAAACCAAGAAAAGATATGATATCATTTAAAATCTTGATGATCTCACTTTCCCTAATGATTGGTGAAGGACATGATAAGCGCCCATTATTTAAAGCATTGGCACAGATCCATAAGGAATCATTAGATGAACGTAAGATGCCCTTACGATGATAACTAGCATGATCATGGGAACAAAATACCTTGGCTGATAAGAGATAACGATTTTGATAACTATTATTCTTTCTTTGGCGCATCTTTAAACGTTTATTAGCAAGATTCCATAGTTCAGTACTTATAATGGGTGGTATCGCTTCAAAGTTTTCATAATAGATCCATTCCGAAGCTGGAAGGATGATTTTCTTTTTACTCATATAATCGATGATTTCCGTCTTTCTTCCACAGTAATCACCTTTATATTTAGGGTTTTCAATCATCCTTCTTAAAGTTGTAACATTCCACTTCTTATCAAATGATGTTTTAATGTTTTCTTCATTAAAAATTCTAGCAATCTTACCTAGTGATAAGTGATCGATCGCATAGTACGTAAATAAACGTTTTACGACTTTGGCTTCCGTATCAATAATGATAAGTTCATTATTAATTTTCCGATAACCATATTGATGATCATTACCTAAGATGACGCCCCTTTTAATACTTCTTAGCATCCCAAATTTAACTCTTTCAGAAAGACGTCTTACCTCATCTTGAGCAAGACTTGCCATAATGGTAAGTCTTAGCTCTGCATCGGGAAGAAAGGTATTGATATTATCATTGATAAAATATACTCCAACACCATAATCCTTTAATTCTCTCGTATATTTAATGCTATCTAAAGTATTACGGGAAAAACGGGAAATCTCTTTCGTAATGATAAGATCAAATAAACCTCTTTTAGCATCTTCAATCATTTTTAAGAAGGATTCCCTTTTATAATCCGTGGTACCACTTATACCTTCATCGATATAACCAGGAATGTATTCCCAATGCTCATTTTTCTTGATCATCTCTTCCATGAATTCACATTGATTACGTAAGGATCCCTTTTGCTCTAAGTGATCGGTGGAAACTCTACCATAAAACGTTACTCTTAAATGGACATTAGCAATATTTTCTCCTAATCCCATAAGTCTTTGAAATTCTTTAATATTCATAGTTTACTAATCCTTTTTAATAAGGTATTTTCCGTTTTTAAATAAGTACTTATGGGAATGATCCTTTCTTGATAGAGATGAGAATTAATATATAGTGCTAGTTCTAAATAGATCTTTTCCATATCATCACCTAATAAAAGATATGAAAAAAGAGGATTAATTTTCCTCTTTAGTACAGTTATCAACCAACCATTTAAATGGTTTATTATCTTGCATAATCTCAGGATGGAACATGATTCCTAAGAATTTATTACCATCTTTGTGATATTCAACACTTTCGATAACACCATCACTAGCACGAGCTGCTACGACGACATCTTCAGGTGTTCTCGCAATAACACTGGAATGAAGACTTACCTTTCTTAAGTGATCTTCCTTATAGATATCGTAAAGGAATGTATCATGACTTGTTACATAGATATCATGTTTAGCATTTTCAATAACTTCTTCATCATAACTAATGCTATGATTATGCATACGATTATCCTCTAAACGACGAAGATATGGATTACTTACCTTATATTTATCATAGATTTCATTATCTAAAAGATCAGGATCTTTCTTTTTATCATCTAAGACATTAAAGAAAGTACCAATCGTTTGACATCCAAGACAGATACCTAAGAGTGGTTTATGTTTCTCTAAAGCATCATACATCAAAGGATAGTATTCTGGTAAAATCTTCATACCTCCTGGAAATAGATAACCATCACAGATATCCGTATATATCTTTGAATTAGGAGATACTAAAGCAATTGGAATACCTCCAGCCTTCTCGATTTCCCGAATATACATCTTAACAACTTTCGCTATATCTTTATAAGGATCATTATCCTCATTGGTCATATTATAACTTGGCACAACGCCAATTATTGGTTTATGCATATTTTCCCCTCCACCTTATATTCTAACATATCATATGTTTTTAAGGGCATTTAAACCATAAAAAATGTCAAAACTTAGACAAGATAGATGTAAGATTAGCAAAATTTATAACCTCTTCGGTACCATCTTCCATGTTCTTTAATTTGAAAGCTTCATTCTTGATTTCATCACTACCTAAAATAATAACATACTTGATGCCTTCCTTATTACAATAATCCAAACTCTTCTTAACCTTACGATCATTCATTTCGATATCAACCTTTAAACCAAGTTCACGGATGTTACTAGCAAGATGCAAAGCTTGACTCATGGTATCAAGAGGTATGATATAGATATCGACATTACTGGTATTTTTAAACTCATCACGATCTTTAAGCAAAGCAAAGATCGAAGTTAAACCAAAACTGATACCTACAGCAGGATAGATATTCCCATCACCAATGAATTCGGTGATCATCTTATCATATCTTCCCCCACCACCAATCGCACCAGTTAGTTTACCATTGGCTTCATAAACCTCAAAGACATTACCAGTATAGTAATCTTGTCCACGAGCTAGGGATGGCGTAAATACTATAGATGAAGAGATTCCTAAATCATCAATGTAGTTAAATAAACTCTTTAGTTCAGCAATACCTTCATTGATTAAAGCATTATCTGTATCTTTAAATGTTGTAATTAGATCTGCAAAGGATAATTTAAAGTAACGACATAGATCATTAATCGCATCATCCTGAAGATCTAATGTTCTAAGTTCCTCTTTAAAATCATCTTCACTTAGTTTATCGATCTTATCGATAATGGTGATAGCTGGAGAAACTAACTCTTCACTAACTCCCGCATTAAGGATAAGTCCACTCATAAGTTTACGGGAATTAATCTTAATCTTAACATCGATCTTAAGCTTCTTAAAAGCCTTAACATAAAGGTCGATTAATTCTGCTTCAATGGCTTGATTAGCGATACCTACAACATCAACATCACATTGTGTAAACTCACGATCACGCCCTACTTTTACTGGACCATCACGAAAAACCTTATTAATCTCATATCTTTTAAATGGTAAACGAAGTTCATTTTTATTGATAGCAATAAACTTAGCAAAGGGAACTGTTAAATCATAACGTAATCCCAAATTACGTTTACCTTGATCACTTAACTTATAGATTTCCTTTAAAATATCATTATTCTCATCATACTTCCCTGCTAACATATCATAGTAACATAGAATTGGTGTTTCAATTGGTAAATAACCATATTCTTCAAAAGTACTTCTTAAAATATCATTAATATAATTTCTAATTTTTTGTTCTTTAGGTAAGAAATCATAACCACCTTTTACATTTTGTATTATCATCTTTATTTCCCTTTCTATAAACAAAAAAGCTATACAAGTGATACTTGTATAGCTACTATTTTAGTAAATACAAGCACCACAATAAGCACTTGTATTCACGAACTATTATAAGTTACGTCTTACAAGTGCCGATTATTATGATGATGCATTACATTTACAAATATATTAATCATCTAAATCGCCCTTTCTTATGGATATCATAATATAATAATGTTTATTTGTCAAAAGAAAGTGATGCAT
>CANQQK010000077.1 GCA_947626015.1 uncultured Bacilli bacterium
AAGAAGGATTTTTTAATCTTTTCTTTAATACTCATCATCCTTTTACTTATAGCATTACTATTTGTAATTCTAAAATAAAAGAAAATCACCTAACTCAATTGCTTTGAATTAGGTGAACCGAATTTTTTTGGTAACACTCAACAACAGCATATTGAATGTTCCTTTTTATTTTATTCAAGTTTCCTTGACATATTCATCATAACATAAAAACATACTTTTATCAAGTACGTTTTCTGGTAAATCTAGTAAACTACATAAAAGAAAAGCGCTCAATCTAGCAAGATTAAGTGCTAACCAAATTAATGGTGAGTACTCAACATCGAGTTGTTAAGTATTACTTCTTTTATTTTATTCAAGTTTCCTTGACATACTCATCATAACATAAAAGCGTACTTTCATCAAGTACGCTTTCTATCTTTACTCGTTTTTTTCGAGCTTAATACTTAAGTGGTGCCAACTGTAGGATTTGAACCTACGACCTACGCGTTACGAGGGCGTTGCACTACCCCTGTGCTAAGTTGGCAAAAACAAGTAACAATATCATTATACTATTATATTTTGATAATTGCACTATTTTTTTATAAAAAATACAAACTTTTAGTTTGTATTTAAGGAAGAAATTTCTTTAGTTTTTTAGTAGCTTCTTCGATTAAAGATTGAGCATCTTCAGGGGTTATTTCTATCTCTTGATGTTCATCATAAGCACTTAGATCAAAGTCCCTAGTACTTCTAATTTCTATGGGTGATTCACCATTTAGGTTGCGATGAAATATTTGGGCATTTTCTTTAACCAACATATCGAAGCATTCAACTTGATCATGTCTTTTGGCACTCATTAAAGCATTATCACCATCTTGGCATAAAGCATTAACATCTGCTCCTAAGATGATCAAAAGATGAAGCATTTCCTTTTGACCATGGCGTGCACTAGCCATCAAAGCAGTGGTTTTAAAATGATTTTGGGCATTAACATTAGCTCCAGCTTTGATAAGACTTAAGAAAGTTTTAAAGTAACCTTTTCTAGCACATACGAGTAAAGCAAAGTCCCCTTTGGTATCATTTTGATAATCGACATCTGCTCCTTTTTGAATGTAAGATATAACTTTTTCATAATCATCATTAAAACCTCTTTTAGCAATAACTTCTAACATCTCTTTACCTAAAGAGGTAGCTTCTTCATCTGATACCTTTTGGATTTTCTTTCTAAACTCTTTGATACCTTCTTCATCTAATCCATACTTTTTTAATTCTTCTAAAACATTATTATTTAAAATATCTAAATCAACATTATTCATTTTTTAACTCTTTTCTAGGACCAGACATAATACGATCAGAAGCAGCTATTACTTTAGAGTGATCTTCTACATGATAATCTTTAATCATTTCACCAAATTCATCACGATCAGGATCAAGTTCAAAATGTTTAGAAAAGGTATAAATATTATCCCTAACAACATCTAATGGTAAGGTATCATCATTATAGATCAAAGCATTGATATCAAAGTCCCCATAGCTTGTTAAAGGATTTTTACGATATTGGTTAATCAATACTTGAAGAGCAAATCTAATAAAGTTTTTAATGTCCATAAGTGAAGTTGAAGAGATAACAGCCGTATTGGCCATAAAAGAATATGTACCATCAGGATTCTTTAAAACAATAACTTGTTCCCCATCTTGATCTAGTAACTGAACCCCATCCTCATAGATCGTAATATTTAAATTATTAGCATAAGTAATCATTTTACTTATAAGTTCTTCATGAGATAATTCAGGTATTCTTAAATAACCTATTTCAACCCAATCTTGTTCATAATCATGGAAGATACTTACTCCTCTTTTGACAAACATCGTTTGATCATAGAAGTTACCAACAGGAGTTAAAGGTTTATTATTTAAAACCAATTGATGAGAATCGATTAATATACGTTTATTTTCTCTAGCAATCGCTTTTAATCTTCCTGCTTCCATTTGTTTAAATTTTTCTTGATATTCTTCGATTAAAGACTTTAATTCCGAAATCCTACTATTTAATTCTTGACTTCTTTCTTTGAAGACCTTTTCGGACATTAAAGTTTCCAAATCTACAGTGTCTTGATGTTCTTCATCTTTCATGGCATCGATTAGGGATGCTAACTTTTTATCATCTTCCTTATTACTAGTATGGATTTTGGAATTAAAGGTATTGATATCATCTAAAGATTTAAACATATTTTTAATGATGATGTTATAGATCACACTTTGGGGTGCATCAGCTTCTAATAACATACGATTAGCATCTTCAATAGCAATTAGCATTTCGGAACAAGATGGTAATCTCTTATATAAAGATGCTGATTCATAAGCACTCTCATACATTAGAGTAACTAAATTGATAAGGGAATCATTTACGGGATTTTTTCTTCCGGTAACTAAAGTACGATTAGCAACCTTATAAAATATTTCCGGACGCATATAATCAAGACGAATTATTCTTATACGACGTGATAATGGTCCTGATAATTCTTCACGCATATCGTTCTTACAAAGAATAACTTGAAGACGGGATTTATATTGCTCCTTTACTTCCATATCCCCATGTTGGGTAGAATTAAGTTTACCAGATTGTAAGAATTGTAAAAGGAAAGCATCGGTTTCTTCACGAGCTTTATCATATTCATCGATAAATAAAACTACTCTTTTACCTTTATTAACACTATCGATAGCTTTGATTAATTTACCGGGAATATTAACATGTTCAGCATCTCTTTTAATCGCCGCACTGATATTGATATCTTCAAATAATTCCTCTTTACCAGTTGTGGCATCACATTGATATTCAATAAGTTCAACATTACCTTTAAAAATCTTACTAGCTATCTTAGCATAAGTCTTAGCAAATTCGGTTTTACCTGAACCTGGAGGTCCCTCTAAACAAATAGCAAAAATATCTTGTCCAGGACTTACTTTAGTATCATGAAATAAACACATTGCATTATAAGCATCATATAATAATTCTTCATCGGCATAATAACCGATATCTTCAATATTATTTTTGAAATCTTTAAAATTAATCATGTTTAATCTCCTTTCTTAAACTCTTTGGTTTATCAAGATAACAAAGAGCTTCGAAGCGTTTAGCATTGATCTTTACTAAACCTTCTTCAATATCTTTAATATTTTTTACTTGATAGATAAATCCTTTAAAATCACTAACATCTAAACGATCAAAATCATGTTCAAAACAGAAATAATATACTTGAACAATATTAGATAGATTACTAAGTTCACCTAAAGCATCAAAGTCCGAAAAAGCTACTAACTTTTCTGCATGTTTTTCTTTTAAATAATCATCAATCGGACGATCAATAAATTTTAAAGTAACTCTTTTTTCTTTACTTAAAAGACCTTTATTACCACTATTTAACCATGGTGAATAACCAGATGATGTAAGAATTGCTGCTAAATCAGCAACACTGATATTTTCATCAATACTATCTATTTGAACATTAACTTGTTCATTAAAACCGATTAATACTTTAACACCTTTTTTTAATAATTCAATAGCAACTATTGAAAGCATGTTGGTATATGAACTCATACTACCAGATAGATCAAAATAGAAAGATAAAGGAACATCTTCATTTTTACCATTAGCATATTCATAACCATATTTATCATTTAATACTTTAGTAATCTGTTCAGTTTCTAGATGAGTAATAACATCTTTAACATCCCATCTATAAAAACCCGATGTACGATCAAAGGAATTACTACGAATATTTAAATCAGTATCTCTTTTTAAAAATCTTTGATTTAAAAATTTAGTAATCAAGGTTCTAATAACACTATCAGGTACTTGGGTATAGCTTTCCGTATCAATAGCATAACCAAAGGAACGTTCACGATCTTTAAAATTAGGTAGATCATTTAATTGTTTTATAAAATGATTATTTTGATCTAAGGTATGTTCTTCATCTTCAGTTGTTTCTACTTCATCACTTAAAGTTAAGTCGGTATCTAAATCATCAATATCTTCGTCATCAGTTTTATCTTCATTAATATCTTCATCACTTGCACCATCATCTAAAGATTCGCTATCTGATGGCATTGACTCCGAATCAAGTTTTTCTACTCCTTCAGATAAATCATCTAATTCATCACTAGGTGTTGATGGAGTTGCACTTAA
>CANQQK010000078.1 GCA_947626015.1 uncultured Bacilli bacterium
TTACTAATCTTGGTATCCATCATCGTACTTTCGGATAGATCCGTATTCTCGATTAAGACATTTTTTAAAGTTGCTTCAGTTAAATTCATATAATTAGCTTTACAATCGATAATACTGACATCTTTTAACATCGATGCAATAAATGATAAACCAAGGATGCGACAATTAATGAATTTAACCCTTTGTAGCAACTTAAAATCAAACTTTTTATTGGAAAGATCACAATCTTCAAAGATACAATCGATCATTTCAATCGATTCTAATTTAACATCTTTAAAGTCGATGCCTTTAAAGATACAACCATCGAATGTTAGATCATTGATACTTATACCTTTAAGATTCTCACCTTTATAGATACCATCGATGACTTCGTCATTTTCAAGATCCTTTATTAAGGATTTTTCTTCAGCTCTTTGTACTTTAGGTTCATTAATCTTCATCTTTTACCTCATATCTTTTTCGTCATATCGATAACCCGATTATGATAGCCTTTCTTTAAATAATATTTATAAGCATTTTCATTATAAGCAAAGACCCCTATTAGAATATCCTTACAACCTAATTCTTTTAGGTATTCTTCAGCTCTTTTAAAGAGTAAAGAACCATGTCCTTTACCTCTTTCATTCTTACTCATGATAAACTCCGTTATCCGACCTCTCCTTGGTGCTTTAAAGTCATAATCATCTTCTTCATCATTATTGATTAAAGCTGTTATAAGTCCTTTAACATTATTATCTTCTAAGTATAGAAACATCTTACCTTGACATTTATTTAATTCATCCATTGTCTTTTTAAAGTATTCTTCACGATATGAAGGTGTTAAGATGTTATAACCTTCTAAATCAATAGATGCTATATATTCTTGTAATTCTACTAATAGATCTTTTACTTGTTCTATATAGATATCATCATATTCAATTATCATATCATTCACCTATCTTGATTATATAAAAAAAAGAATTGGTTTACAATTCTTTTGGTTTTTGAAAATCAATATTTAATATTATAAAGATAATTATTAATAATGTTAGGAATGCTAATCCCATCTTTGTTCTTAAGAATAATACAATATTACCTACTAAAGGTATTTTAAAATGATATGTTCCTAAGATATCTTGTCTTTCTAATTCTAAGGCATCCTTAGAATTATTAGCATCTCCTTTAGTAATATATAATTCATTATTATCAGTATAGATAACATCAACAACTCTATGAGTTATAATACCACCATCTTCTTTATATACGATGATATCATCTTTTTCAATCTTATCTTCTTGTTTAGCAAAGACGATATCACCTATTTTAATGGTTGGTTCCATACTTCCTGATAAGACGATATAAGCATGATATCCAAAGAAGCTTGGATCATCATTATCATATATTACCTTTTCAACAACAAAATAATTACAATATATAATAATCATAATTAGTAATATTAAACCAATTATTTTTAATACTCTTTTCATATATACCTACTAAGCTTGAGTACCCTTAAGTTCAACTTTAATAGAGATTGGTTGACCAGCATAGGTATAACTATTATCCTTTTCATCCCATTTAATCTTAATCTTATAGTGTCTACTGATTTCAGTAGTACCATAATTCATTTGTTCAGGTGCTTTTGAAGTATTATAAGTCTTGATAGTATCTTCTCCATTAGTTGTAGCTGTTTGCTCCAAATCAATTTGTTTTTCTTCTTCACCATCAACACTATATAACTCTAATGTAAGTGGTACCTTAGTGGTCGATACTAAATTAAAATAATAAGTTAGTGAAACTTCATTATATTTACCATCTTGCTCATTATTTACTTCAAATTGATATTCCCTAGTATCTCCAGGAAGCATATTATCAACACTTACATTCAAATTATTATTAGTTAAGGTTAAAATCGGAACAGCAATAACATCTTGATTAGCATTAATACTAGCTGAATAACGACTTAAAGATACATTAAAGGTATAGATAAACAAAGTAATTGTTAATATTGCCATTAACCATAAACGACTTCTTCTAGGTCTTAATCTATTCATATTAGGCCTCCGTTCTTATTCTTTGTCTTACAATACCAGTTACATCAATCTTTGTACCTGGAACATCAGAAGAATCGGTAAGACCACTTTCAGGGACTTCGATAGTAACATCGTCCCACTTCCATCCAATATCGATATAAATCGTATCATTCGTAGTTAATGCTCCACCACCTTTTGGTAATTCAATAACTCCTGTTACTTTATTGTTTTCAAGAGTTGGTTTTGTTATTTGATTATCACTTGATCCTTCAGCATCAACATCAGTTATAGTTACACCTTTAGGTAGATTTGACACATCAAAACTAAATTCATATTCTAATGCTACTTCACTACCAGCTGGATTTATTTCAATCATGAATGTACCTTGAGAACCTGGTACCATCTTACCTTCTTGATGATTGGTTGTTAAATTATCACCTAATTCCAAAATAAATTTTTCATCAGTTGTAACATCAACACCATTTACCTCAACAGCAAATTTAGCTAAACCAACTTTACCATTAGCAGAAGTAGTTGTTAGATATCGAGAATAAGAAACACTTGCTATCATCATTATGGCAATCAATAATATAGCAAAAACATATATTAATTTATTATTTATAATTCTTTCTTTATTCATAATAAACAACTCCTTCCTAATATTTATTATAACTATTATTATTAATCTGATACAGCATTAATCTTAATATCTAATTTATAACTTGCAGCAACATTTTCTCCTATTTGAGTATCATTACTACTTTCAAACCATTTCCAATCTAAAGTATATGTATCACTCTTATTAGCTTTTAGTTTAATATTATATTGATGTAATTGATCAGCAGTAACATATTCTTTTTCACTACCTACTATATATTTACCATTCTTCTTTAAACGATAACGCATATTAATATTAAACTTATTAGTTTCTATCATCTCTAGACCATAAATAATATTAAATGAGTTATTATTCTTAATAACAAAGTCATATGAATTATAACTTGTAGGTGCTATTTTACCTTCAACAACATAATAAGATACTTGTGTAAAGATATTAAGTTCTCTTTGATAAGTATAACTACTATCCTTATCGAAGACATCAACATCAAATTTCGTAGTAGTCGTTACCTTCTTTGTTGAAGATGTAGTTTTAGTCTTATTAGGTTTCTTAGTCGTTTTTGTTGTTGGATTTTCACATGAATCACCACCAGTTGGATCAAATGTTATCTCAAAGATATCCACATTACCTGTTGGTATTCGGCCGTCATGATCAATAAACGCAAATGTCCTAATAAATAAGAATATTATTATACATAGTATAGCTAAAATAATTATCAAAAAGAGATTTCTTTTTACATCATCATCTTTCTGTACTTTTTTCTGTACTTCCTTTTTTTTGCTCATATTATTCACCCCAATATAAATTAAAGCTCCCATCTAAACCTATATATACCTATATAGATTTAGATAGAAGTTTTAAGACTTCTATACAAAATTAGTTTTAAAAATTAAGCACCTGCACCAGCTTCAATATGTTGTCTTACAGTAACTTTAACAGGTAGATTTAGTGTTTGATGTTTTTCTCCTGCTTGAGTATCTGTTGAATTGTTTTTTTCTTGGTTATCCCATTGAACTGTAATTTCAACTTTGAAAACATCTTCTTGTCCAAATTGAGCACCTTGTTGTAACTTTATTACAAATGGATCTTCAGATGAGCCAGTTCCTTCTGCGGTTAAGCTTGAGCTACTTTGCTTTACAGAAAATTTTACTTCTTCTTCACTAAGACCTAATTCAGTTAATTTTGATTCAAAGTCATCACCTGTTTCTACGATAACATCTACAGCAACTTCAGTACCCTCTAAACCAACATTTACTCCAGCAACAGCTTTTCCGGCAGGGGCTAGTTTATTATTAACAACATATTCAGAATTGTTTTCTATTTCAAAACCTAAAGTAAAGTTTTTAGCTTCTTCTCCACTCTTACCATCAAGTTTTACTGCCCACTCTGCAATACTTAATGAAGAAGTACCATTATAGTCTCCTGAATATCTAGCATATGTATTACCTATGAAATATAGAGCAAATACAAATAATAGTGCTACAATAATTGATAATTTAATATTTTTA
>CANQQK010000079.1 GCA_947626015.1 uncultured Bacilli bacterium
GGATCTTCTGCTGGTAGTGCCGCTGCCGTTGCTAGTGGAGTATATCCTTATGCTTTAGGTAGTGATACTGGAGACTCCATCCGTAAACCAGCTGCTTATTGTGGTATCGTTGGTTACAAACCTACATATGGAATGATCTCCCGTTATGGACTTTTTGCTTTTGCATCAAGTTTGGATCATTGTGGAGTTCTAACCCGTAGTGTTGAAGATGCCGCTATCGTTGTTGATGCGATGAAGGGTATCGATCCTAATGATATGACCTCTTGGGATTCCAAAGATATTCATCTTTATGATGATTTAAATAATGATGTTAAGGGTAAGAAATTATTTTATATCAAAGAATTATGCGATATTGAAAACTATAAGGATGCTCCTGAAGAACTTAAAGAACATTTAAGTAACTTTATGAAAACCGTTAAGGTATGTGAGGATTTAGGTATCGAGGTTGATGCTGTATCAATCGATGAGAAACTATTAAATGCTATTCCTTCCGTATATGTCGTCTTATCATGTGCTGAAGCTACAAGCAACATGTCTAATCTAACTGGATTTATTTTCGGACCTCGTGGGGAAGGGGAAGATTATATCAGTATGATGAAGGATCATCGTACTAAAGGTTTTTCACCCCTTATCAAACGTCGTTTCATCATCGGCTCCTATGTCTTACAATCAGAAAATCAAGAGCGATACTTTAAGAATGCGCAAAGAGTAAGACGTCTTATCGTCGATAAGATGAAGGAATTATTTAAGGAATATGATGGTTTAATAATGCCAGTTGGTACTGGACCTGCTAAACATTTGGATGGTGAAAAAGACATCTTAAGAAATGATACTAATGTCTTAGAAGAACACTTGCAAATCGGTAACTTTGGCGGTTTTCCATCAATTACGATCCCTAATGGTTTTGTATCGAAGTTACCAGTTGGTGTTAATATAACTGGTAACTGCTATGATGATCAAAACGTCTTAAATATTGCTTATGCTTTGGAAAGCAAGATGGATTATAAGAATCAAATAGCAAAGGAGGTTAAGTAATGAGTAAATATAATGTTACGATTGGTTTAGAGATGCATTGTGAGATCAGTGAAACGAAGACCAAGGTATTCTCTAGTGCTAAAAATGCTTATTCCGAAACTCCTAATGCTAATATTCGTCCTTTGGATATGGGATTTCCTGGTACTTTACCAGTCTTGAATAAAGAAGCAGTTCGTATGAGTTTGATGATGAGTGAAATCCTACATTGTCGTCAACCAGAATATGTCTATTTTGAAAGAAAGAATTACTATTATCCTGATATGCCGAAAAACTACCAAATTACGCAAAATCCTCCCGAGGATTGCGTAGGTATGGAAGGATATATCGATATTATAAGAGAAGATGGTTCTACTTTCCGAGTAGACATCGATAATATCCATCTTGAGGAAGACGCTGCTCGTATGGTGCACCTATATGATACTTCATCAATCGATTATACAAGAGCTGGGGTTCCCCTACTAGAGTTAGTAACTAAACCGTGCTTACATTCAGCTGAAGATGCTGTAGCGTTCCTTGAATATATACGTGCTATCTATCAATATTGTGGTATTAGTGAAGCTGATTCTAAAAAAGGCCAAATAAGATGTGATGTTAATGTTTCGATATCTGAAGATGATTCTTTGGGTACAAAAGTGGAGATGAAAAACGTCAATTCTTTTAGTGGTGTTCATGATGCTATCGTTTATGAGATCAAAAGACAAAGTGAACTTAAAGATGCCGGAAGATATGATGAAGTTGAACAAGAAACTCGTCGTTGGGATGAAGAATCAGGAACCACTATTCGTATGCGTAGCAAGGTAGATGCTATCGATTATAAATACTTTGTTGAACCCAATATTCCTAAATATCGTATCAGTAAGGAATGGTTAGAAGATATTCGTAAAAGTATTCCTGAACTTCCATATGAAAGAAAAAATAAATATATGGAAAAGTATGGATTATCAGATTATGATGCGGGTATTTTAATCAAAGATATCAATACTGCTAAGTATTTTGAAAAGTGTCTAGAATTAGGTTTAGATGCTAAGATAAGTGCTAACTGGATTACGGGGAATATCTTAGGTTATGTCTATAAATATGAAATATCAATTCAAGAATTATATATGACTCCAGAAAGATTAGCGGTTATTCTTAATGCCATGACGAAAGGGGATATCTCCAGTAAACAAGCTAAAGAGTTATTCTTCATGGTTTTAGAGCGTAAAGAAGAACCAGATAAGATTATGAAGAGTGAAGGTATGAAACAAATATCTGATGAAGGTGAATTAAATAAGATTATCATTGAAATATTAGATAATAATACCGATCAAATAACGGCTTATAAGAATGGTAAGACCAATATGTTTGATTACTTCGTTGGTCAAGTTATGAAGATGACTCGTGGTCAAGCAAATCCTGTCAAAGTAAAAGAGATTTTAACAAACGAACTCGAAAAGAGATAAAAATCTCTTTTTTTAATGACTTAGAATTAATTTTATGATAAGATATATATGATTATGATAAAGAGGATTGGTTAAATGAAAAAACTAGCTTATATCTTTATTTTATTATGTATATTATGTTTCCATTCGCAAGTAAATGCTTATGAATTAACCTGTGGTGGGGGACCATATAATTATAACGATTCCTTTGTCTGTACGATTAAGGGCGCTAATAATATCAATTATGATGTTATGAAGGGTTCGATAACAAATGATCCTAATGTTGCTTGTTTAACATCTTCATTTGCATCTGGTATGCAATCCCGTAATAATGAAGATGCTTCCAATAAATTTGATCTATATGGACGTAGTGCTAATGATGAAATTGTAACTTTTAAATGCCAAGTAATTGGTAAGGTTAATGAAGATACTACCGTTCAACTTATGGTAAATGATTTTACTTATCATGATTCGGCATCAGCGGTTAAGGAAGCAAATGAAATCCTAAGAAGTAATAATATTACCCTTCGAAAATATGAAGAAAATACCCAACCTAAGGATGATAAACCTCGTGATACAACCAATAGTAATTCAAGATTAAAAGGTATTAGTGCTGAAGGATTAGATTTTACTTTCTCATCATTTGTTACCGAATATAATATCGATGTCGTTTATGAAGTTGATGAGATTAATCTTTTGGTCTTACCAAATAATATTGAAGCTCAATATCGTATCCAAGGAAGTCAAAAACTAGAGGTTGGCGATAATGTTATCGATATCTATGTTACAAGTCCGGATAAGACTTCAACGACATGTTATACGTTATATATTAAAAGATTACCTCGTGGAGAAGCAGTATATCATCCTGAATCCGATGCTACTTTAAAGGATTTAATTATATCTGGTCAAAAGAATATTGATTTTGATAAAGATAATTTAGAATATCGGATTCATATCACATATGATGTTAATTCAGTCGATATCAATGCTGTTCCCACTGTTGAGACCGCTAAGGTGACGATTGCTAATAATAATGATTTAAGTAATGGGGACGTTATCAGTGTTATCGTTGTTAGTGAAGATGGAACCGAAGAGAAAAGATATCTAATCAATGTCGTTAAAGATCCTGAACCTTATGATTATACCAAGATTTTAATCCTTGGCGGAATTAGTGTTTTAGCATTAATCTTGATTATCTTATTCATTAGAACGAGTAAGAAGAATAAGGATGATCCTTTGATGAAGATCAAGAAGGATAAAAGAGGTATCAATAAAGGACAAACATTGGATTTGAGCAATGTACCAGAAGCTTCAAGTACAACACCTGGAGTTAATGCTCAAGGGGAAAATCCTCAACCTAATGTTATCAATGCAGGAACAGCTAATGTTATAACACCAATGCAAGTTGATACGAATGCTGTTGATACCAATCGTAATAAGATTACGAGCAATGTTAATACTTTGAATTTAAATAATGCAGCGCTTCCAGCAAGCATGCCGGTTGGTACGGAAGGAATAAATCAAGCTCCAGTAGCTGGGGCAATGCCAGTAAATCAAGTCACTCCGGTGGCACCAGTTACACCAGTAGCTCCAGTTAATCCAATGCCACAAGGAA
>CANQQK010000080.1 GCA_947626015.1 uncultured Bacilli bacterium
ATCTTTATTCCTTTAGCAATTAACTCATGTTTCTTTGTACGTAATGCTGGTAAAAGATGATTAAATAGATCCTTTTGGGAATTGATTTTACTTTCCATAATTAACACACCCTTTTTAATAATTAGATAAGTTTATCATATACATATTATATAACAATAATCACCATTATAAAAGGAGAATTAATGAAAAATATATTCATAAAATCAACTATTATTTTAATGTTAGGTTCCCTTGTTAGTAAACTTTTAGGTTTTATTATTAGAATCCTTTTTACAAGACTTATTGGGGAAGGAATTAACCTCTATTCCTTAGTTATGCCGACCTATTCTTTATTGATTGCCATTACGCAATTAGGTCTTCCCTATGCTGTATCTTCCATAATGGCAAGAAATCACTACCGCGGGATTAGAATTATGGCCTCCATCATTCCAATAGCCCTGTTATTCAACATCCTCATCATTACCTTAACGATTCTCTTTGCCCCTTTTCTTGCTAATAATTTGCTTAAAGAACCAATGGCTTATTATCCAATCATCTCGATAACTTTTATTCTACCTTTTACAACGATATCGGGTATTTTAAAAGGTTATTATTTTGGTAAACAGAATATGGTTCCCAATGCCATCAGTAATACCTTGGAGCAACTTGCGCGTTTAATATTGATGCTCTTAGTCATTCCTTTACTCATGAAGAAAGGTATCGTCATTGCGGTATCAGGTTATATTGCCCTATCGGCTTTATCGGAATTAGTACAAATCATTACCTATCTTTTCTTTGCTCCGCGTAATCTTCATATCTCTCTTAGTGATCTAAAGATTCGTCCGGATATCGCTAGTGATATCTTAAGGATTTCCATCCCTTCCGTATCCGGTCGTTTAATCGGTAATATCTGTTACTTTTTAGAACCTATCATCTTGATGAATGCCCTTTTATTTGCAGGTTATTCTTCATCATATATTCTAGAAGAATATGGTATTTATAACGCATATGTAATCCCGATTCTTACCATGCCATCATTCATATCGATGGCCTTAAATACGACCTTAATTCCGGAAATAAGCAAGAACTATCGTAATAAAATATTAGTTCGTAAAAGGATACTAAGTAGTATTTTAATATCTTTACTGATTGGTTCCCTTTTCTGTCTATTTACCTACTTTAATTCTCCCCTTTTACTAGATGTTATCTATAACACTAGTAAGGGTAGTGATTATATTCGTTTGATGTCCATTTTCTTTCCTCTATTCTATGTAGAAGGTCCTTTAGTAAGTGCCCTTCAAGGTTTAAATATGAGTAAATATACGATGAACGTAACTTTAATTACTTGTATCATCAAACTTAGTTTAATCTTTATCTTAAGTTTATTTAGTATCGGTATCTATTCTTTAATCATTGCGGAGATTACGGACATTATCTTTGTTATCTATTTAAATGCTAAAAAGTTGATCGAATTAAAATATCTCTAATATAAAAAGAAGGCTTTTAACTAGCCTTCTTTGATGATATCTAAAGCCTTACGCATTGATAGGTCATATTTAACCATATCTTTACCACCAATAGCACTTAAGAATTCATCCTCTTTCATGCTATATTGTTCGCAAGCCTTCTTAATCTCTTCATCGATTTCTTTATCGGTAACTGTAATCTTTTCAACCTTACCAACTTCTTCAAGAAGATATCTAGTCTTAATTCTTGCAATAGCTTGAGGTTTCATCATAGTTTCAACATCTTCCATCTTAGCACCAGTATAGGTCATATATTGTTCAAGCGTAACACCTTGTCTTTGAAGATCTTGACTGTATTGATTGATCATTCTCTTAACTTCCCCATCGATAATTTCATTATTGATGTCAACAGTCATATTATCGGTAGCAATTCTTAATAATTCATCAAGATATTTATCTTCAGCTTGATGTTCCTTATTCTCTTTGATCTCTTCTTTGATATGTTCTTCTAACTTAGGTATTGAATCAACACCTTCCATACCTAAATCTTCAAAGAAGTCAGCATCTAATTCTGGTTTAACCTTTTCTTTGATCTCTTTAATAGTTACTTTGAATACAACATCTTTACCCTTTAATTCAGGTGTATAATCATCTGGGAACTTAAGATTTAACTCTTTTGTTTCTCCAAGTTCCATTCCTATGATACCCTCTTCAAAACCAGGAATAAAGGTATGACTTCCAATATCTAGTGGGAAGTCTTTAGCACTACCACCATCGATAACTTTACCATCGACTTTACCTTCGAAATCAACAACAGCAGTATTGCCTTCAACAACCTTACCATTTTCCTTAATTACTAGTTCTGACATATGTTCTCTTAGGTGTTCAATCTCATGTTCAACCTCTTCTTTAGTAACGGTTACTTTTTCCTTTTTAACACCTAATTTCTTATAATTACCTAATTTAATCTCTGGACGACCAATTAAGGTAAAAGCAAATTTAGCACCATCTTTATCAACGTGTTCAATGGATACTGAAGGTTCAGTAACGATTTCCATATCAGCTTCCTTCAAAGCTTTTTGATAAGCATCTTCGATAGCAATATCACAAGCATCCATAAATAAAGCTTCGATACCAACCTTTTTAATAAAGACATCCTTTGGACAAGCTCCTTTACGGAAACCATCTACTTTAAGATCTTTTTTCTTATAATTGAAGGCTTTATCAAGAGCACTTTCCCACTCTTTTCCTTTAACTTCGATTTTTATTTCTTTAACGTTTTTCATATTAACACATCTCTTTCATATCTATAGGTATTATACTTATTTTTAAAACTTAAATCAAGGAATTTAGCACACTTAGATAAGTTATCTAGCTCTTCCTTTATTTACTTCTTCAGTAATCTCATTATTTAAATTTTGAACATAGGATATATATGCTAATTTTTGACGTACTTGATTATCAAGAAAATATAATTTTTCGATATATTCCTTATATTCTTCAATCTTAATATATTTCTTATATTCGATTTCCACAATCGAACGCAAACGAGCAATCTCATCTAAGATGATCATGAAATCACCTTCATCACATTCATCATCGTCTTGATATAGGAAGCGCATGATGATTTGTGATAGACGATCAAAACGTTTTTCGAATCTTTTAGCAAGTAAATGATCAATCATTTCGGGTTTATAAATAGTTACACTATTGACACTGATATAGGGTTTACCTTCAGCTTTTTTCGGATGAAATTTATATCCTTGAAGGTCATATTCCATATAGATAATTTCTCCTGTACTTTTATCTTTTTTGATCAAGTAACTACTCATAATATCACTTCCTTACTTTAATAAGTCGCTTCTTCGCTCCTTTGTCTTAAGGATGGCCATCTCTTTGCGCCAAGCATCGATCTTAGCATGATCCCCACTAAGCAAGATTTCTGGGACATCTAAGCCTTCGAAACTAGCGGGTTTCGTATAAGTGGGATAATCCAAGAGGTTATTATTAAATGATTCCGATTCATAGCTCTCTTTTTTGATAACCCCATCGATAAGACGTGTGATGGCATCACTAATCGCCATGGCAGGTATCTCGCCCCCGGTCAAGACGTAATCGCCAATCGATATTTCCCTATCGATATAGTTAGTGATTCGCTCATCGATTCCCTCATAATGGCCACAAACCAAGATAAGGTGTCTTTCTTCTCGTAATTCAAAGGCGGTTTCCTCTTTGAAGGTTTCCCCAGCTGGACTCATCAAAATGACCAATGAATCATCCTTACGCACCGATCTGATAGCTCTAACTACGGGTTCAACCATCATCACCATGCCACTACCGCCACCATATGGGGTATCATCAACCTGTTTATTATTTAAGGTCGAAAAATCACGGATATTGATGACCTCAAATTCCACCAAGCCCTTATCGATCGCTCTTTTAATGATGGAACTATTTAGAAACCCCGTAAACATCTCAGGAAATAACGTCAATATACTTATCTTCATAATATCAAACCCTTTGTCTTCTCTTCGACATAT
>CANQQK010000081.1 GCA_947626015.1 uncultured Bacilli bacterium
GTTGCGAATAGATATTATAGATTATTCATATGTCTTTTTCAATGCAAGTTTGTTGCACTTCAAATTTAAATTAACATAATTTCCATAAATTGACAAAATAATATGAGTGCTTTATAATCATTTTTGAAAGGGATGAAAACATATGAAGACATGTGTTGTAATCTATAATCCTAATAGTGGTCATACCTTAAGAAAAAGCAATATACCAGAGTATAAAGCGATCATTGAAAAGTATGGCTATCACGTAACTTTTATTGGTACTGAATATAAAGGACATGCTAAAGAATTAGTAAGTCATATTGGTTATGTTGATCTAGTTATATCTATGGGTGGAGATGGAACATTTAATGAAATCGTATGTGGTAATCTACAAAGAAAACAAAGATTAGTTTTAGCTCATATTCCAGTTGGAACAACCAATGATGTTGGGGTTATGTTTGGTTATGGAAAAGATATTAAGAAAAACCTTGCATTATGTCTTACTGGAGAAGTCGTAAAGATGGATATTCCCCTTATCAATAATCGCCCATTCGTATATGTTGCTGGTTTTGGTAAGTTTATGACAATTCCCTATGATACCCCAAGAAATTTAAAGAAAAAATATGGCCATATGGCCTATATCTTAAGTGGTATTAAAGACTTCTTTAGAGGTACGAAAAACTATGATGTAACCTATGAAGTTAATGGGGAAAAGATCAGTGGTTTATATTCGTTTATGTTGATAAGTTCCGCTAATCGAATTGCTGGTTTCAATAACTTTTATAAAGATATTAAATTAGATGATGATAGTTTTGAAGTATTGATGTGTACTTATACCCATAAAACAGATATCATCATGGCATTATCTAAATTAATTACGAGTGATGCTGAACACGTTGATGGTTTTGAATTCTATCGAACTTCTAATATCAAAATCAACTTTACTACTCATCCCAAAAATGCTTGGTGTGTTGATGGTGAGAAGTTAGAGATTCGAACCAAAACCTATGAGATTAAAAATGAAAGAGATGTTGAAATCTTAATTCCTAAAAAGAATATCGATAAATTATTTCTTCATCACAACAAATAAAGAACACTATTTTTTAGTGCTCTTTTTCGTTTTAGGTTTGGTTTTAGCAACCTTTACTTTCTTCTTTTTCTTTGGTAATTTTTTCTTGATTTTTTTGATGACTTTTTCATCGATTATCTTTTTAATTTGTTCATGATATTTTTGATTGATAATGATGATACCAAGAGTACTAAGACTTATTGCACTACCAACTCCCATATATGGTGGATGATACTCTAAACGAATCTTATGCGTACCTGACTCACAAGGGAAGATTAATAAGGTATCAGCCATCTTTTCACTCTTTATTCTTTCCCCATCGATATATACTTGCCATCCTTCATCATAAGGAATAGATGTATAAACATACATATCATCGTCAAGGGTGATATTACCTTCGATAACACTTTCCTTATACGTCGTAATATCCATCTTATAATTCTTAAGATATTCATAAGCTTCGACGAATTTTCCATGATCGATTTCATATACATTGAAAGCAATATCAGCATAGCTACTGAAACCAACATAGATGGTAATCTCATCTTCCGTTGATGCGATGTTGATAATATTGGATTCTCCATAATCATCTTGATAAGTATAGTATAAATCTTCGTTTTCATTTAAGAAGTTATCATAGGTTTCACTCTTATAATATACGGTTTCGCCAATGATCGAAAATTCGAAGTTATAATCATCACTATAGAAGTAAAGATTGTCGCCATTATTCTTATAGGTATACTTGATAACTGTTGTTGCTCCATCGTTATAAACCTCTTCTTCAGAAGTAACTTTAGCTGGTCTTAAAACGCCATCAATACCTGTTGCTTTTTTGATAAAATCATTTTCCAAATAGAAAGGATTATCACTATCATCATTCCAACTACGAATATCTTTTTTGGTTCCATATAGAAGACCAATATTATAGGTAAATTCATTAGCGGTTTCACTGATTGTTTTAATCTCTTTATAACGTTTCGTATCATTCGTAGTACCAATGAAATATTTCATGTCAAACATCATGTCATAGATTGGTGTTGATTGCACATAGTAATAACTATTGATCTCATTACCTGGCATTCCCAAATGATGTTGTAACATCGCCATATTTTCATAAGCCATGGAAGAGAAGGTCGTCATACCATTATATTTATACCAACTTGAATCATTTAAGGTCATCATATTCGTATTTTCGATTCGATAAAATTTCTCATTATCATAATCTTCCACATATTTTAATAATTCTTCAGTATCTTCATAATCCTCATAGAAGACATCTCTTACTTGTGAAATATCCCAATTATAATTGATACTCACAATGACATCAACACATGCTATAAAGATAAATGCCATATAGAAGAGATTATGATATTTTCCAAGAAAATAATCACTAGCATAGAAGATTAGATATAGGGTCAATAAAATCATATTGATATAGATCATATTATCCGAAATAACGCTAACACTTTCTTGGGTTATTAAAAGAAGTACGACCATCAATAAAAGATATGCCAAAGCGACCAACGGAAACTGAATCTTTTTGATATTTACTAACGAATAAGAACCGATTAATAAGACCACAAACGAATAGATAAAAGAATAACGATAAGGTAAATCATTCGGTACATGGAAAGCGGTTAAGATATAATCAAGTTGGGGAATAAAGAAAGCAGATGCAAAGAAAGCAAATAGTAAAAGATAGATAACCTTCTTTTTAAAAGGAATCTCCAAATTGATTAAGAAAAGTAATACTAATGCCACTGAGAGTACCCCCGTCGTAACATTAGGTTGAGTTACTTCATCACTTGCAAAGACGGTTTTGTCTGCACCGGTGAAATGACCTACTAGATAATCGATGGTATTAAATTCATAATATTGCGTAGTAGGGATATCTCCTCCGGTAGCTGATATACTCTTCATACTTTCGGCCATAGGTAGTAGTAAGAATGCTCCAAGACATCCAGCTGCTAAGGATGCTAAACCAAAGATAACCGATCTCTTAAAAAATTCTTTGATATTCTCTTTAATAATACCTTTCTTAAGATGGGTCTTACATATATTATAAAGGATAAAATATACCACACTAAAGATACATATCATATAACCAATAAAGTAATTAGCTAATAACATTATTGCTAAAGAGAAAGTATATAATTTCCATTTCTTTTTATTAACAATATTTTCAATACCTAAAGCAATTAAAGGTAAGAAGACCATACCATCTAACCACATTATATTCCAGTAATAAGCAGCAAAATAACCTTGGAAAGCATATAATAAACCTAATGGTATTAAAGCAATACTTTTCTTATCAAATTTTTTAGATATATAATAAACAAAGGTACAAGCAGATGCTACGGCTTTAAATCCTATTATAAAGGAAAAAGATGTTAATAATTCACTTCTAGGAAATAATAACATTATAATATTAAAAGGACTTGATAGATAATTTAAAAAGTTCCTAAAGAATGGTAATCCCATGGACATCGTAAATGAATAAGTAAATCCTCCAAAGGAATGCAAACGATCATATAATTCACCTAACATAGGTCCATATTGATGATAGAAATCAACACATAATAAGGAATTATCCCCAAAAGGTAACGTATTATTTAATCTATATAATATACCGATGATAATTGTTGCTATTAGAAAAGTTAACATATATAACTTTTTATTATTTATGAGATCCATTATTCTTTTTTTCATCTTATCACCTATCGATATTATACCTTAAAAAAAACAATATAAGAAGTACTAAAGATATCTCTAAGATGTCTTTTTCTTGCAAAAAATACATAAATGGTGTAAGATTTAGTAGTTGTTAAAAAAAGGGAAGTGTACTTTATGGACAAAATTATTAATATTGCAGTAGTAGCACACGTTGATGCTGGTAAATCTACTTTGGTTGATGCCCTACT
>CANQQK010000082.1 GCA_947626015.1 uncultured Bacilli bacterium
TAGTACAAATCAATCTATTAATGCCGAACGGCCAAACCTATGCCTTCCCATTATATATTGTAAGACCCGATCCTAATAAACAAGTTGATACCCGTCTTAAATCATTAAAGGTAGTAGGTTATGATATTAAATTTAATGCTGATGTTAAAGAATATACCGTAACGGTACCAATGAATGTTAAAGAGGTTTATATTGAATATGAAACCTATGATAACGATGTTATCGTTACTGGTGGAGGAACTTTCTTCCTTGATAGTAGTAATACCGCCTATATCAAATCATCATATGGTACGATATCCGTAACGGATTATACGATTAAGTTTAAGAAGAGTTACTTATCGGTAATCTTAATCGTTATTATCGTCTTATTATTAGGTGCTATTGGTGGTATGTTATTCTATTACTTCAATGAGAAGAAGAAAGCAAGCAATGATGCTACTAATGCTAAAAATAAGGTAGCAGCTAATGCTAATCGTGCTGAATTAGCTAAGGGACCACATGCATCATTCAATGGTCAAAGTGTTGTTGGTACGGGAAGAAAGACCGTTTTACCAACTCAAGTTGCACCAGCACCACAACCGATGCAACAACCAGTGATGCCAAGTCAACCAGTTAATCCTGCACCAGCTCCTGCTCCTACAGTAGCTAGTACGCAAATAGCTTCGGTAAGTCCACCTACAGGTCAACAAGTCAAGGTTATTAAGAGGATTGTTCGTCAACCAGGTCCAGCACCAATGAATAATCAAACACCTCAACCGGGACCACAAATCAATCCTAATGGAGGACCAAATCCTCAATAATTCGACATAATAGGTGTTAAGTTTACTAAATAAATAAAAACTGATTTTATAATCAGTTTTTTATTTGATATAATTTTTATGTGGTGATTAAGATGCAATTAGTTATATTAATTCTATTAATACCTCTATGCTCTGTAAGTTTTTTTATATATTTAAATACTTTATTAAACTATGCTTTAAATGATACTTTAAATATTCCTTTATTTACAGGATCTTTATCAGCCTTTTTATTATTAGGTTTTTTTTGTATATATATCTTTGGTAATATTAGAGTATTATCTGCTAATAAATTAAATTTTGAAAGTAAGGTTATACCTTATTTTGGATATAGTTCTTTTATTATCTTATTTCTATTTGGTATAGCTAATATGGTTAATGCTTTTAAAGGAGATATGAATCCTTATAAGATCTTAGGTAGTGGATTAATCTTTATCTTATTTATCTATATTACTTTCTTTTATATCTTTCGTTTTAAAACCGGTATCTTTAAACTAGGTGCTATTGAATCCTATGATGATGTAGAAGATTTAGATGAAAAGGAAGAGAAGAAGGATCCTGATCTTCCTAAAATGAAGAAGAAAACTACGGATATCTTATGTTTAATCTTTGAAAATGATGATATCGATTATATCGATTATTATACGGAAGATAAAACCTATGAGAAGGATAAATATTATAAGATTAGATATAATCCCAAACTTAAATTAGTAAGTAAGATATATGGGGAAGTAAAGGTTATCAAGTAAGGAGTGAATAAGATGAATAATGGTGAAAATAATAATCAAAACAATATTGTAAAACCACAAAATGTTGATCTAAATAAGGTTCAAGTAAATAATGATGATACCTTACTTAATCGGGAAAGATCCAATATCGTAAGTGCTACTATTCAAGCTAATAATAGTATCGATAAAACCCAAGCAACCTTAGTTAATAATGAGATTAAGACAGAAAAACACCATAATTATATGTTTGCTGTCGTTATCGTAACGATCATCGTCTTATGTACGGTTGCGGGTATTGTTATCTATAAACTTATGAGTGGTGCTGTTGATTATGTTAATCAAGATGAAACCACAACTAAAACGACGACAACCACATCTCTAGCAGATCGTTTCAATGGTTATCTTCGTAATTATACGAAGGTTCGTAAATTCGTTAGTGATAATTATATCCTTATCTTAACTAGTGAAGGATGTGATATTGTAAATAATAAGGAACATTATTTACTTATCAATACTAGTAAAGATGGTATCATATCTTCAAAAAATGGAACATATACTATAGAGAATGATAAAGTAAAACTAGATCAAGAAGTCTTAGAATATGATCAAGATGGTATTAAATATAATAATGAAGTCTTAAAGATTTATGATAGTGAGATGAAGTATTATCAATATAAAGATAATGATAATGCCTATCTTCTAATCTTAAACGCTACGATGAGAAATGAAATAGCTTTCTTCATCGCATCTAATAAGAAAGATATTGAGATTAAGACCGATACCTTTAAGGAAACCGAGAGCAGTATTACCTTAGGAGAAGATCAAGTATTTGCTAAAGCTGAAGATAATATAACTTACAATAACTATACACTTACAAGAGCTTCTTAATTAGACATTTACTTCTATTAATGGTATACTTAATAAGACATTGAATTTTAAAGAGGTGGGAAAATGCAAGAAGATTTGCGTTTTGAAGATATATCCAAAGAAATATTAGAAAATAAGAAATTTCAAATGATTAAATATGAACGTCATCATGGTATTACGCGTATGGATCATACAATACGTGTATCAGAAAATGTCTATAAAATATCTAAACGTTTAGGTTTAGATTATGTATCAGCAACAAGAGGTGCTTTATTACATGATTTCTTCTTAAATAAAGAATTTGGAAGTCATCATGGTTTGATTCAAGGTGTTGTTCATCCTGATATTGCTCTTGCTAATGCTAAGGGAGAATTTAAACTTAATGAGATTGAACAAAATGCTATTGAAGCTCATATGTTCCCTCTAAGTAAGGTTTTACCTAGATATAAGGAAAGTTGGGTTTTAACAGCTGTTGATAAGGTTGTAGCAATCTATGAATATATGTCATATAAGTTTAGTTATACGAATGTTACTTCTAAACTTTCCTATGCTTTATCCTTATCAGGAATCTTAATCTTTAACGTATTAACGATGGGACGTAAATAGTTCCCATTGTTTTTATTTTGTGTTAGAATATAGATATGTCCTAGTAACTCAGTAGGATAGAGTAACGACCTCCTAAGTCGTAAGTCGGCAGTTCGAATCTGCCCTGGGACGCCATGGTATTTCTGGCCTTGATTATTCAAGGCTTTTTTAATGTTCTATTGATTAATAAATTATGTTATAATCTTTCTAGAATAGAAGATGAGGAAATGTTATTAAAAGATATTATCTATTTTATATTATTGTTTTTAAGTATTATAGCAATACCTTTACTTATCTATACGATTAAGAATAAATTCGTTGCTAAGAGGATCTTACGTTTTGCTTTAAGTATCTTAATCTATATCTTAGTAGGGATTATGATTCTTCCCAATGTCTTATATTTGGATTTAGGTTTTGAAGTCTTCTTCTTAGCAATGATATGTGTTATGGCGAGTATGGCATATATCATTGTAATTATCATCTGTGGTTTAAGAATGCATCGTCTTATCGATGAAAGAAAGAGTAAGAGACAGCTTATCGTTATCATCATTACTTTATTATTTCCCGTTATCTTTTTCTTTGTTGGGTATTATAAGGAAAGAATGATTATCGAATATAGTGATGCTTTCTTTATCTTTGAATCACGAGGTAATGGGGGATTTGGTAATAGTGAATACTTTGGTTATGCCCTAAATGATGGTAAGTTAATCAAATTCAGTATGGGAATTGCTAAAGGTGGTAAATCGATGATCGAATTTATGGATAAGAAGACGACTTATACTACTGATAAAATCGATGCTATGAAACCATATGAAATAACTATTAATGATGAAAAATTAATGATAACTAACGAAGATAAAAAGTATGAAATAAAATTAA
Source organism: uncultured Bacilli bacterium (assembly GCA_947626015.1). Taxonomy (GTDB): domain Bacteria; phylum Bacillota_I; class Bacilli_A; order RF39; family UBA660; genus CAG-582. The sequence goes on from CANQQK010000082.1 coordinate 3,857, forward strand.
ATAATTATACCAATAATACCTTTAAAAGAGGTTATATCAAGAACTATAATAAATAA
>CANQQK010000083.1 GCA_947626015.1 uncultured Bacilli bacterium
TTTTTACTAAGTCTTTATCGAGCTCTAAAACATCTTCAATATTAGCATTACTACTACAATGAATACATCCTCTTTTACAAAAATTAGTTAGTTCAATCTTAATCTCTTTTAGTTCTGCCATATGAATATATCCCTTCAATAAAATTACCCCTATTATAACATAGGGGTAATTATTATTATTCATTTTCTTTACGATTATTATAAAAGTATGTTGTTAATAGAAGTAAAGCTAAGATTATTAATGCTAATAGAGAACATATCGTTTTATAAGTATCTAGTTTACCTTCTTTAACTAACTTTTTAGTAGTAGTTGTTGTTTCTTCCTTTTCTTCTTTAGAACTAGTTGAACTATTTAAAGTAGCCGTACTACTGGTTTTAGAACTTAATTCTTTAGTAATGGTTTTTTCCGTAGTATAAGAACTTATCTTTTTGGTTGATGATGTTGGTATACTTTCACCAGCAACGGTTGTGGTCTTTACAAAACCTGGTACGACATCGAGATAGATAAAACCAAATAGTTCTAGTCCTGACCAACTATTAGGACCAACACGAGCACTCACCGTATAGTTAAAGACCGTACCGGTCTCATTACGAGGTTCGATCGTTACTTCACCGGTCTCCTCATCGACAATACGATTGAAAAGACCTCCTTGATTGGTAACCATCTTCTTACCATCTTTACTTACTGATAGAACATACGCTACATGTCCCGAATAGACCGCAATAGAATTAGGTCTTGCTACCTTACCAACGATAAAACCATCAGCTAAGGCTTTAGGTATCCAACTGGTCTCCTCTTTTCTACCAGCCAAACCCCAATAAGGTAATTCCAAGCCCGTATTTCTTTTAGCTTCATCCCAAGCAATATAGATACAATTACTTACCTTTGTGCCTTCGATATATTGCCAATAACTCTTATAGGGATTTTCTTTAGCTAAAACGAGCATCGGAAAAAAGCTAATAATGATGAGAAATACCAATCCTTTCTTCATACAACCAGCCTCAATTCACATTATAATTTTATCATATATAAACTGTAAAATGTACAATTATTTGTCATATTCGTCAAGGAAACTTGTATACTTGCCATCTTTTTTAGTACCTAGGACACAATTTAGATTGATATTGTTCAAAGCCGTAAAGATATTATGATCGATATTCTTACCTTCACTACGTAATTTACGAATTAAAATCTTCATGGCCATTCTACGACCTAATTCATTTTCATCCTCGATCTTTTCGGCATCAACACTACAATTATTAGTCAAAGGACAAGCACAACTGATGAACTCTAAACCATTGGATTTCTTCCAAGCATTGATAGCAGCTTCATGAACCAAATACAAAGGTCGTATCAGCTCTAAACCTTTGAAGTTATCACTATGAAGTTTAGGCATCATGGTCTTGATCTCAGCTCCATAAAACATGGATAACAAAGTGGTCTCAATGACATCATCAAAGTGATGTCCTAGAGCAATCTTATTACAACCTAGTTCCTCAGCTTTACCATAGAGATAACCTCTTCTCATCCTTGCACATATATAACAAGGATTACCACTAGTTAAACTATCTGCTACAGCATAGATATCACTTTTAAAAGTCTCTAAAGGAATATTTAAGATCTCCGCATTCTTAATAATCTTTTCCGCAATATCTTCATTATATCCCGGATTCATCGATACATAATGAACATTGAAATCAATCTTTCCATGTCTTTTTAATTCTTGCATACATTTAGCTAAAAGAAAGGAATCCTTTCCCCCACTAATACAGACCATAATATTATCACCATCTTCGATTAAATGATAATCATTGATTCCTCTAATAAATTTAGCCCATATATCTTTACGATATTTTTTTATAATACTTCTTTCGATTTCTTGATATCTTTCCATATTATCATCCCAACTAGAAAGATTATATCATAATCCATAAAAAAAGAGGAAAACATTCCTCTTAGTATATATATATCTTATCAGTCTTATAGATAACATCATCGATCTTAATATAGAATTCATATTTATTAGCTGGTAATTCTAAATTAAAGACACGATTGATATTAGTATTATCTTTACTCTTATATTTGAAGACATATACTTTATCATTATTTTTAAATAATAGTTCAATATCATTATCTTCTTTTAATTCCATATCGGTATAGAAACTATTCTTAGTATATTCGAAATAATTGATGAATTCCATAGCATTAGTAAAGTCATAATCTTTACTATCCTTTACTTCATAAGAATCACTTTCAATATTTTCATAGATATTTAATTTACCAATATCGATATTAGCTGTTTCTTCATTATATAATGAATGTTTAAAGATACGATATTTTCCTTCTTCACAATTAGCTTTAAATAATACCTTATTATTTTCATCTAATTCCATATATATTGAATAAGTTACATCAACATTACCTTCAGCAGCTTGGAAAGTATTATTATCATCTTCATAATAATTATCATGTAAGATCCATCCAAAATTGATTAATTTATGTTTATTATCTAATACTCTAAATAGACCAAACTTTTGGGTTAGATGTAATTCTTCAAGACTTGATGAAGACCATATTAATTTAGCTTTCTTATTCTTAATCGTAAATATTTGTCCAGCACTATAATCTCCTTTATGTTCTTTAACAGTTGTAGGAACATCAATACGATCATAGAAGTTATTATACATTGCATAAGTATTATTACCTAATATTTGTGGAGAATGTTGTCCATAAGGATAGAAATCACTCTTAACTAAATATTTAGACCATACTTCATTTTGGAAGTATTTATTATCAGGATTAGTAAATACCCAATTGATCTTATGACTTTCATAATTAAAGCTTATTAAAGCATTTAAATTACGGAATGATACAACTAATTCTTTAGTATCTTCATCATAATAGAAACCATTCTTACCTGCTGATGGACCTAATTTAGAACTATCAAAATTAGGATCAACACTTAGAATTGCTTCATTAAGATTCATCTTCGAAGTAACCTTATTATTTTCATGATCAAAGGTATAGATGATATGTTCACTATAATATATTGGGGCATTACCACCACCAATCATGATATCACCATTTTTTAAGATTTGGGTTTCAAAATCATAACCATATGGCATCGTATAATAGTTATATACTTTACCTAAATAATCCATTTCGACAAATCCTAGATAACGATCTAATGCTTTATAACCATCAGGATCATTACCTTGTTCTGTACCAATGATGAAATGTCCATTATCTAACCATTCAACATCCATCTTTAAAACTTGGGTTAGATAGAATCTTAACTTACCTTCTTTATCCCATCCAGTAAGACCAGTAACCATACTTCCTTCAGTAAAAAAGATTTCATCATTTAATGATGCATCACTTACATCAACATTTAAAGGATATTTAATATTAGATTTACTTGTCTTCATCGTATAAGTAGCTTCTTTGCTACCCATAACAAGACGAATCGTATTTTCATAATCTTCATATAAACCATAGATAGGTATTACATGAGTTAAAGAAGATGCCATCTTAGTAAAGAACTCACCATTGATATAAACATCTACTTCCTCTTCTTCACTGCTTTGGAAGATTATAATACCTGATAATGGACTTATACCATAAGGATTTAATTCCACATAAGCTTTTTCTAAGGTATATTTATTATCTTTAGATATCTCATCTAATCTTTCATTAACTTCCTTTTGATTAGCTACCAATGGAAGCAAAGCACTTATTTCACTATTATCAGGAGTTTCATTCTTCTTATTCTCCAAATTCTCTTTAGCCTTAGCAAATAAAATCCAACAAGTTAATAAAAGAATTGTTAAAAAGATACAACTTATTACACTAAGTATAATTAATTTCTT
>CANQQK010000084.1 GCA_947626015.1 uncultured Bacilli bacterium
AAAGTCATATCGAAGAGTTCAAGGATGAATATTTTCCCATTCTTATAGAAAAGATGGGGCTTATCAGTCAAAAGTTAGCTGATAATACTTATTTCTTAGAGATTGAAAATATCATCCATTTCATCGAATATGCCAGTATTTATTGTTTGGATCATATCAAAGAATTAAATATCTAGAGTGCTTTTAAAAAGTACTTTTTTTGTGTATAATAAACCTGTGATGTTTATGGAATTATTAACGGAAGATTTAATAAAGAAGATTTCTAAACAAAAAGAGGAACCGGAATGGATGTTAGAGTTTCGTTTAAAATCATACCAAAAGTTTAAAGAACTTGATAATCCCCATTTTGGACCCAAATTAGATATCGATTACGATAATATTAATTATTATAAAAAGGTTGGTAATAATACGACCAATTGGAATAATGTATCTTGTGATATTCGTAATAAATTTAAAGCCTTGGGAGTTATTGATGCGGAGAAGAAACACTTAAGTGGGGTAACGAATCAATATGAAAGTGAAGTAATCTACCATCATGGTAAGGATGAATTATCGGAAAAAGGAGTTATCTTTTTATCGAGTGATGATGCCTTAAAAAATTATCCCGAAATTTTTAAGGAATATTTTAATAATTTGGTTAAGTATGATGAGAATAAATTTACGGCTTTAAATGGAGCTTTATGGAGTGGTGGTTCATTTATCTATATTCCACCATATACCAAATTAGATCGCCCTTTGCAAAGTTATTTCCGTATCGATTCGATTGCTTTAGGTCAATTTGAAAGAACGATTATTATCGTTGATGAAGGCGCTGAACTATCATATATCGAAGGTTGTACTGCCGAAAGTCATTCCGCTAATAGCTTACATGCGGGTGTGGTTGAAATCTATGTCAAAAAGAATGCCAAGTGTAAATATTCGACCATTCAAAATTGGAGTAAGGATGTTTATAACCTCGTAACAAAAAGAGCAATCGTTTCCGAAAATGGGATCATGGAATGGGTTGATGGTAATATCGGTAGTAAGGTTACTATGAAATATCCTTCTTGTATCCTAATGGGTGATAACGCGGTTGGTAATTCGATATCTATTGCTTATGCTAAGGAAGGACAAATTCTGGATGCGGGGGCTAAGATGATCCATATTGGTAAAAATACCAAAAGCAATATCATCTCTAAGAGTATTGCTTCGAATAAGGGTGAAGCTGATTATCGTGGTACCGTAAAGATTACCGAGAATGCTACGGGAAGTGTGGCTAGTATTAAGTGTGATACTATCATGTTAGATGATGAATCGATAAGTTATACGATTCCTCATAATATCGTTTTAAATAATGATTCCATTCTCGAACATGAAGCTACGGTATCCAAGATCAGCGAAGAGAAGTTATTCTATTTGATGAGTAAAGGTCTTGATGAATCGAAAGCTAAACAATTATTGGTGATGGGCTTTATCGATGATTTCAAAAAGGAATTACCAATGGAATATGCGGTTGAACTTAATAGGTTGATGAAAGAATTAGATTAATTTCATCAACTTTTTTAATTTATTAAAATTTGTTATTTTTTTTATTCTAATTTTAAAAATGTGTTTAAAATAGATAAAATTGGTATAAAAAAATTGCTTAATTTTAAAAATGTGTATTTTGACTTTCTTATTGGTAAGGTGTTAAAGTGCCATTAGAAAGGAGGCCAAAATGCATAATTCCGTTTATTTAATCGGTCGTTTGACTGAGGAACCGGAAGTAAAAAAATACGATGATGGTAAGAGTAGATTATCTATCTCTTTAGCAGTTCAAAGGGATTATAAGAATGAAGATGGCATCTATGAAGTCGATTTCATTAGATGTATTCTTTGGAATGGGATAGCTAGTCATACTAGTGAGTATTGCCATAAGGGTGATTTAGTAGGAATCAAGGGTCGCTTACAAGCCCGTAGTTATGAAGATGGCAAAGAGACTAAGTATATTACTGAAGTCATCGTTGATCGTATTTCCTTCCTCGCTAGTAAAAAAGGCGATGAAGAAGTTTTAGAAGAAGATAAGTAGTAGCAGCCGTTTTTTCACCACAATATAGATTGTCATAGGGTAGCTATTATTTACAATAGCTATCTATTTTGTGTCTTAATAAATGATGAACATGATATAATTTATAGAGGACGTGATGATATGGAAATAATAAAAGCGATTATCTTTGGTATTATTGAGGGTATTACGGAATGGTTACCAATATCTTCAACAGGACATATGATAATCCTTAATGATTTTATTCATTTACAAGTTAGTGATGAATTTTATAAATTATTTGAAGTAGTTATTCAATTAGGAGCTATTATGGCCGTAGCTTTATTATATTTTAAGGTTATCTTTCCCTTTGGTTTTGGGAAGAAGAAAAAGGATACCTTAGAAACCTTTAATCTATGGGGTAAGATATTAGTAGCTTGTGTTCCGGCAGCCATCATTGGTTTGTTATTCGATGATTGGTTGGATGAACATCTTTATAATAGTATCGTAGTATCTTTGATGCTTATTATCTATGGTATTTTATTTATCGTTATTGAAAATAGAGGACTTGGTAAGAATCAGGTTAAGAGTATTAAAGATATTACTTATAAACAAGCGATGATGGTAGGAGTTTTCCAATTGCTTGCTTTGATACCTGGAACAAGCCGTAGTGGAGCGACGATCATTGGTGGGCTTATCTTAGGACTTAGTAGAAGTGTAGCGGCTGAATTTACTTTCTTCTTAGCTATTCCGGTAATGGCCGGAGCTAGTCTATTAAAGATTCTTAAATATATTATGCATGTTGGTTTTGTTTTTACTTCGATGGAGGTTATGACCCTAGTTGTTGGTTGTTTAGTAGCTTTTATTGTAAGTATTGTTGTAATTAAATTCTTGCTTGAATATATTCGTAAACATGACTTTAAAGTCTTTGGTTATTATCGAATCGTTTTAGGTATTTTGGTCTTATTATATTTCTTTTTAAAATAGTAGGTGATGATATGAAAGCTGTAGTAACAGGTGGTGCTAAGGGATTAGGTAAGAGTTTATCTTTATATCTTTTAAGTATGGGTTATGAGGTTTATGTCTTATATAATACGAGTAGTGAGAGTGCTATATCGATGAAAGAGATGGGGATAAACGTAAGAAAATGTGATATCACAAAAGAGGAAGATATCTTAGCTTGCACAAAGGATTTAGATGATATTGACATTCTAATCAATAATGCGGGTATTGCTATCGATAATGAGTATCAGGATAAGAGTAAAGAGGAATTTCTTAAGGTCATTGAAACCAATTTAGTGGGAACTTTCTTGATGACTAAACATGTGGTTAAGCATATGAAGGATGGGGGAACCATCATCAATATCAGTAGCAATAATACCTTGGGTAATAATTCGCCTTTAGCGATGGATTATGATGCTTCTAAAGCGGGCATTAATATGCTTACCAAGGATTTTGCTTTAGCCTTAGATAATATCAAGGTTATTGCCTATGCCCCAGGATGGATCGATACCGATAGTATCAGAGAGATGAACCCAATGTATCTTAAGGAAGAGATGGCGAAGGTCAATCAAGAATTCTTACTGGATCCCGATGCCTTAGCTAAATATATAATTACGCATATGGACGATATTTCTAGTGGGGAAATCATTGAAGTAAAGGAGTTATAAAATGGATTATAAAAAGATTATTTCCGAAGAGGAAGAGAAGTTAAAGGATATCTTTAAAGGTATCGAAGATAATGCTTTTTTCTATAGTGAAAAGGTTTTAAAGGCTTTTCAAAATAATAATGTCAGTGAAGCTTGCTTTTCATCGACGACCGGTTATGGTTATAACGATTTAGGAAGAGATACGATCGAGAA
>CANQQK010000085.1 GCA_947626015.1 uncultured Bacilli bacterium
TTTTTATGTTATAATCTAATTAGGTGATAATATGAAGAAGAGTGTTATTAAGACCAATGCTATCAGAATGCTTGATAGTAAGAAACTTAACTATAATACCTATGATTATAGTGCTACTTCGGCTTTATCAGGAATGGAAGTTGCAACTGCTTTAAATAAAAATCCTAAACAATTATTTAAGACTTTGGTAACTATTGGTAAGAGTGGAGAGCATTATGTTTTCTTGGTTCCGGTTGATAGTGAATTAGATTTAAAGAAGGGTGCTAGTGCTGTCGGTGAAAAGAATATTAGTATGGTTAAATCCAAAGACTTACTTGATTTGACCGGATACATTCATGGTGGTTGTTCACCAATTGGTATGAAGAAATTTTTTAAGACGACGATCGATGAGAGCGCTAAGAATTTCGATGTAATCATCTTTAGTGCTGGTAAGATCGGTTACCAAATTGAGATGAGTATCGATGAATTAAGTAAGATTATTACTTTTCAACTTAGTGATATTGTAGAGGAGAATGGAAATGAAGAACAAGAAGATTACTAGAGATATAACGCAAGGCGTATATGCTCTTATTACGAATGGTGGGGGATGTATCGTCGATGCTGTAAGTCAAGTAAGTGCTGGTGATAATCCTTGCATCGCTGTTGCTGTTATGAAGAGTAATAACACACATGACTTGATGGTGAAGAATAATCTTTTTACCTTATCAGTTATCAGTGAAGAGGGGATGAATAAAGCGATTGAAACCTTCGGACTTAATTCTATGCGTGATATCGATAAGTTTGCTCGTGTCGAATGTTTACAAGAAAAAGGTATCAATTATCTTAAGGACGCTATTGGTTTTATGTTATGTGAAAAGATCGATGAAATCGATATGGGGACCCATACTTTATTTATCGGCCGTTTAATCGAAGCAGATAAATTTAATGATAAGAAACCTATGAGTTATGCCTATTACCAAGAACATAAGGAAGAGCTTATTAAGGTCGATACCAAGGAAGGTAAGACAGCTTGGGTATGTACGATCTGTGGTTATGTTTATTATGGTGAAGAGTTACCAGAAGACTTTAAATGTCCTCGTTGTGGTGTTGATGCTTCGCTTTTTGAAAAAAAGTAAAGACCTTAAGGTCTTTTTTAAATTATATAATAGTTATTACTTTACTTTTATGGTATAATGCATAATAGAAGGAGTAGCGAAATGAATAATATTATAGAAATTAAGGGGTTAAGTAAAAAATACAAAAATGGCTTTCAATTTGGCAAAGTCGATCTAAACGTTCAAGCTGGAAGAATATTAGGTGTTATTGGTGAAGATGGCGCTGGTAAGACAACCTTATTTAAATGTCTTCTAAACATCTTACATAAGGATTCTGGAACGGTAAATATCTTTGGTAAGGATGCCTTAGAATACGATAGTGAAGTTAAAGAAGATATTGGTGTTGTTATGGATGATGTCTTTGTACCTGATGTTTTAAATCCTAAAGAGGTTGATTCCATGATGGGAAGTCTATATCGTAATTGGGATTCTCGTGTTTATTTTGATTATTTAAATAAATTTAATATTCCTTTAGATAAAAAGATTTTAACATTATCAGCAGGTTCATTAAAGAAGTTTCAAATAGCAACAGCTCTTTCCCATCATCCTAAAATTCTTTTATTAGATGAACCAACTAATGGACTTGATCCAATCGTTAAGAATGAAGTCTTAAGAATATTTAGTGATTTTATCAATAAGGATAAAGATAATACCATTATCGTATCTAGTAATATCACTAGTGAATTAGAAAGCTTATGTGATGATATCGTTCTTATTGATAAAGGATCGATTGTTCTAAATGGAGAAATGGATGATATCTTAGAAAATTATGGTATTGTTTCCTTTGATGAAAAAGATTTTGATAAGGTTGATAAGAAAGATTATTTAACTTATATGGTTGATAATGGTAAATATCATGTATTAGTTGCTAATAAAAAGGATTTCAAAAAGAAATATAAAAAGAATAATATAGTAGACGTTAATCTAGAAGAATTAATGATTCTAATGGTAAAGGGTGTGAAATAATGAAGGGTTTATTAAAGAAAGATTGTACATTACTTAAATCAGTTGCACTACCAATTATTGCTATTATGGTAATGTTAGCTGTAGCAGGAGTAGTAGAATATATCGATGTTATATATACTTTAATATTATGGTCTTTAATTATTATCACGGCTATATTTAATCAAGATCGTTTCTATCGTATGGATGAATTTGTTTCTAGTATACCTGATGGTAAAACAAAATCTGTTAAATCAAAATATGTTTTAGCAGTTATGTTAGTATTAGGTTTAAGTTTAGTATCTTTAATTGTAGCGGGAATATATACGCGAGTACATGTTAATTTTGATTATCGTTTTATACCAGTTACAATCTTAGCAACGATGGCTTTTGCTTTCTTAGGTTTTGCTTTATTCTTACCTTTAACTTATCGTGTTGGTATTTTAAAGACTTCATTCCTTTCTGGATTATGGTCAGTAGCAGGAATGTTATTCCTATTTATATCATCAGAAAGTGAAATAATAAAGTTATTAGGTAATTATACTTGGAATACTTTATATCTAAGTTGTGGACTTATGATATTTGCAAGTCTATGTATTCTATATGTATCATATATATTATCTATTAAATGGTATTTAAAAAGAGAAAGATAAGATGAATGATATTGTATATCATGGAAGCAATAATGGGAATATTAAAGAATTAGTTGCTCATACTAGTACACATCAAAAGAAATGTATCTATGCTACACCATATCGTATAGTAGCATTGCTATTTATTGGTAAAGGTAATGGAGATTTGGATACTTGTATAGGTAATTTTGATGGAAAACTAGGGATTGTTGAGAGACGAGAAGGTGTATTTGATGCTCTTTATAATCATGATGGTTATCTATATGAATTAGATGGTAGTAGTTTTAATCATTATGATTATCTATGGAGTAAAGAAGTTATATCCTTTTTAGAGAGCATTAAACCATTAAAGAAGATTTATATTCCCAATGTATGGGAAGAGATCCTTAAAGAGGAAAAATTAGGTAATATCGATGTCATGCGTTATCCAGAAAGACCAAAAGAGATGCCTTTAGATAATAGCGATCTTATTCCTAAATATATTGCTTTTGAGAAGAAAGGACTTAAGGGTGCTGTAGGGGATTTACTTAGGGTTTATCCGGAGTTGGCATCGAGAGTCGAAGAAGCTTATCCCGAATATTTTAGTGATGAAAAAAATCATATCGCTGTTAAATGATATGATTTTTTTATTGCGTACAACTATCATCTACGGGATGACATCCATAACCAGTTAAACCTACTTGACCATCAGCAAAGCCAGTTTTACCATCCATCGTTAGAATAACCCATTGGTGGGTCCATTCATTTTCATTAGCGTGAGTGCATTTATAACCTAAGATCTCTAGGACTTGAATTAGAGCTCGGGTGCATCCAGCACAGGAGGATTCCTTTTTTACAAATACGCCATAGGGAGTAGCATAATCTAAACCTCTTTCAACATGCACTCCTTGGCTGTAATAGGAACTGACCTTTTCAGCAGCAAAAGATACCTTATCGATATCCTTAGTAAATCCTTGTTTTTTAACTTCATCAGCAATCATCTTAGCAATCTTGGTAGCTTCAGCATTCTTGGTACAAGCATCCTTATCGCTTGTCTTATAACCACGATTTTTTAAAGTACTAGCAGATACATCACAAGTAGCTTTAGTCGTCGTCTTTTTAGTCGT
>CANQQK010000086.1 GCA_947626015.1 uncultured Bacilli bacterium
CCAGCTGGGGTTGTAACATAATTGCCAAAAGCATCAATACTTACATTCCCGGAACTTGGAGTTGTACTTGCAGGAGTGCTTTCACTACTTGCTGGTGCTGGGGTTTCTGCTACGGTAGCACTTTCGCTATTTGCAGGTGCTGGCATTTCCACTGCTGGTGCTTCTTCAGCTGCTTTAACCTCTGGACTAACAGGTGCACTTGGTTCTACTGGCGTACTTGGAGTATCGGTTACACCTTCTGGATTTACACCACCTAAAACATCATTTTTATTTTCTTCGCTCATAACTACACATCCTATCTATAGCACCATTATACAATAAAAAAGGCAGATAGCAAATCTTATTTATGAAATTTCATAAATAATCTTGTATCTGTTTCTTGTTGAACCTTGAACCCCAATGATTCATAAATCCTGATGGCATTTTTATTTTCTTTATATACCCAAAGACATAATTCTTGATCCTTATTAAGCATCTCTTTAATAAGAGTGGAACCTAATCCCTGATGACGATACTTCTCTTCGACATAGATTTCATCTAAAAGATGTTTTTCATCATCCACCAAGTAAGCTCCCATGACATCTTCATCATTATAGATGATCACATAATCATCACATTTAAGGTTTCCCTCAATATAATCATTGATCCTTTTTTCTTCCTTGGGATCAAGATCATGAGCATAATCAAAGATGCTATGTCTTTTATAACTCTTTAAGAGTTCATAATCCTTTTCATTAGCTTTTCTTAGAGAATATTTCATTCTTTAACTCCAAAACGATTGAATGGGAAGATAGTAAGTTCAGTCGTACCTAAAACCTTATCATAAGGAATCGTACCAATCATTCTTGAATCCTTGGAATCACCCCTATTATCGCCCATAACAAAGTATTCATCTTCCGGAACGATAATCTCTTCATTACATATCGTCCATTCATTAGCACAAGTAGCATTTTGATAAGCTTCTGGTAAGAAGTCCTCTTTAACCTCTTTACCATTAACTAAAAGTCTTGAAGTTACATTGCCTTCCTCATCAACCTTAGTCTCATACTTAATCTTTTCTCCTGGTAACCCAATAACTCTTTTGATTAATTTACCACTATCGGTATCGATTACAACAATATCGAAGCGTTTAATACCTCTTACTCTTTTAGTAAGTTTATATAAGATCATAATATCATTATCTTTTAGAGTTGGTACCATACTAGAACCATTAACATCAATCGGTGTAGCAATAAAGATCCGAATAACAACAACAAACGCAATAATGATTAGATAAGGAGCATATTCCAAGAACATATCCCTTGATGCTCTTTTAGTATTTAATTCGATTTGTTCAAGTTCATTTAATTCTTCATTATCCTTTGCTTTTTTCTTCTTTGCCATAATCATCACCTTCATTAATTATATCATGATAAACCCCTTTTGAAACAAAAAAAGGAAAGAATTAATTTCTTTCCTTAACTTTGTATTCCTTAGCCATATCATCGATGAAGTTAAGTTTAGCTCTACGAACCATACCTTTTCTAACAACAACGATTTTATCGATTAATGGAGAATTTACTTTAAATACTCTCTTAACAGCGATACCGCTACTTTTCTTTCTTACGGTAAAAGTCTTTCCAATAGATCCACCTTTAATAGAAGTAACTAATCCTTCAAAAGCTTGAATTCTGGTGTTCTTACCTTCTTGAATCTTATAATCAACTCTTACTGTATCTCCAACACGAAATTCAGGAATATCATGTCTTACTGATTTAGCATTGACTTTATCAACTAAATTCATAAGTCCACTCCTTTCTGTAATGCACCCATATAATCATAATCATTATCAGCGGATTATATTTGTCTTTTTTTCAAAAGCAAGTATATTTTAGCACATCTATAAAAAATATACAAGATATTTTTTACCAATCTATTTTAACGTTCTTACCATCAAAATTGATTTTAAGATTATGATCGATGATCTCTTTGGTAACGGGATTAGATACCTCGGTTAGATAATTATTTTCATAAAGGGTCTCTAAGGTAATCTCTCCCTTACATTTACCTTCTAAATAGCATCTCTTAGCATAATAAGCTACTTTGCTTTCCATAGCATAGATCAATTTGCTCTCATGTTCTTCGGTTAAACGCATCGTTGTAGCACTGATAACAACGATGATTAAAATACATATCGTAGTAAAAAGGATCATAAATCTAGATATCTTCATGGTAATACTCCTTAACAAACTTTTTACGATATTCAAGCAATTCATCATTCTTAATTGCTTCGCGAATATCTTCCGTCATTTTAATTAAAAAACGAATATTATGAATCGATAGTAAACGAGCACCAAAGGTTTCTTCACTATTGATTAGATGCTTAATATAAGCTTTGGTATAGTGTTTACAAGCATAGCAATCACACTCATCATCGATTGGACTAAAGTCTTCCTTATACTTAGCATTTTTAAGGTTGATCTTACCACTATGAGTAAAAGCATGACCATGACGTGCAAGCCGCGTAGGTAAAACACAATCGAAGATATCGATACCACGTATAACCCCTTCGATGATATCGATCGGTTCCCCAACGCCCATTAGATAACGTGTCTTATCCTTAGGAATATAAGGAACGGAATATTCGATAGCTTTATACATATCATCTTTTGATTCATCATCATTAGCAACCCCACCGATGCTATAACCATCGAAATCTAATTTTACGGTTTCGATAGCGGAAAACTTTCTTAAGTCTTCATAAGGCCCACCTTGAATGATACCGAAAAGGGATTGACGTTCATTGTTATGAACTGCCTTACCTCTAGCGGCCCAACGAAGGGTTCTTTCAACACTTTCCTTCATATATTGATGATCAGCACTAGCTGGTGGACATTCATCAAAACTCATAGCGATATCACTATCCAACTTATTTTGAATTTCAATCGACTTTTCCGGAGTTAAGAATAAACGATCCCCATTTAGATGATTTTTAAAATAAACGCCTTCTTCAGTAATATCCTTAGGTTTTGCTAAAGAGAATACTTGATAACCACCCGAATCGGTTAATATTGGGCCATCCCAATTCATAAATTTATGTAAGCCACCTGCATGATCAACGACATTTTCTCCTGGTCTTAACCATAAGTGATAGGTATTGGAAAGAATAATTCCGGAATTAACATCCTTTAATTCTTCAGGAGATAAGGTCTTAACGGTTGCTTGGGTACCGACTGGCATAAACATTGGTGTATCATATGTACCATAATTGGTTTCAATCTTCCCCAGTCTGGCTTGCGTATTTTTTTCCTCGTGGATTAAATTATATTTTACTTTCATAATAAAACTCCTTTTTAATCAATGATTAACATCGCATCTCCAAAGGAGAAGAAACGATATTTTTCCTTAACAGCTTCTTCATATGCGGCCATGATATGATCCTTACCCGCTAAAGCGGAAACGAGCATGATAAGGGTTGATTTAGGAAGATGGAAGTTCGTAATTAGATTATCGATTCCCTTAAACTCAAAACCTGGATAGATAAAGATATTGGTATCACTTACTTCCGGAGTAAATTCATCATAACGCTTACGATTGGTTTCCAAAACCCTAGTGGAAGTCGTTCCTACAGCAAAGATCTTTTTACCATTCTTACGGACTTCATTTAAAGTTTTAGCGGATGCAGAACCAATGATATATGATTCCGTATGCATGACATGATCTAAGACATTATCAACAACTACCGGACGGAAAGT
>CANQQK010000087.1 GCA_947626015.1 uncultured Bacilli bacterium
GGTTTTAATATGGAAATTGAATGCCATCAAGAACTATATGATCTATTAGATAAAGCTATCTATGAAGACCCACCAATGACCGTCAAAGAAGGATATCTTATCAAAGAAGGTTATAATAAAGAATTAGATGAATTAAAGAGTATTCGTAGTGGGGGAAAAGAATTCATCTCGGCTTTAGAAGAAGAGGAAAGAAAACGTAGTGGTATTCAAAGTCTAAGAGTTGGTTTTAATAAGGTGTTTGGTTATTATATCGAAGTTACGAAAGGACAAATCGATAAGATTGATCCTTCACTTGGTTGGGAAAGAAGACAAACCCTAACCGGTGCTGAACGTTTTATAACTCCCGAATTAAAGGAAAAGGAAGCCTTGGTTTTAAATGCTGAGGAACGTATCGTTGATCTAGAATATGAACTCTTTAATGAAATCAGAGGAGTCTTAAGAGAAAACGTCTTTAAATTAAAGAATACCGCCATCGTTATCAGTAAAATTGATTGTTTAGCATCCCTTTCCATCGTTAGTGAAGAACATCACTTAGTAAGACCAACCCTAACGGATAAAAGAGATATTCGGATCATTGAAGGATCGCACCCAGTTATCGAAGTCGTCAGTGGGAATGCATATATCAAAAACGATATCATAATGGACGAAGATACTTCGATCTTACTTATTACGGGACCAAATATGAGTGGTAAATCGACCTATATGCGTCAATTAGCAATCACCATAATTCTTGCCCAAATGGGTTCTTTCGTCCCAGCTAAGGAAGCTACCATACCGATCTTTGATCAAATATTTACGCGTATTGGGGCCAGTGATGATTTGGTAAGTGGGGAATCAACCTTTATGGTCGAGATGCTTGAAGCCAAAAACGCTTTAGTGAATGCAACGGAAAACTCTTTAATTTTATTCGACGAACTTGGAAGAGGTACTGCTACCTATGATGGTATGAGCTTAGCTTCTTCAATACTTGAATATATCAGTACCAATATCGGTTGTAAAACCTTATTTTCTACCCATTATCATGAATTAACTTCTTTGGATAAGGAATATAAAAATATCTGTAATGTTCACGTCGAAGCAATCGAAGAGAATGGTAATATTACCTTCCTTCATAAGGTATCTAAAGGTGCCGTTGATAAATCATATGGTATCCATGTGGCAAGACTTGCCGGAATGCCAGAATCTCTACTAAAAAGAGCATCTGAAATCTTAAGTGTCTATGAAGCTAAAGAGAGTAGTGGTGAAACTCATTTCAGTGAACAGATCGCTTTCGATTTAGAAAGTGATTCTAAGGATGAAATTAGAGAGTATCTTAAAGATATCGATATCTTAAAGACTACTCCTTTAGAAGCCATGAATATTTTATATAAATTGATTGAAATGACAAAAAAATAATCTTTCGAGATTATTTTTTTATGCTTTAATTCGACATTTATTATGTTTTTGTTTTGCTATATTAAAGACGGTGATTTTATGAAAAATATATCTGCATTAGTAGTGGGATGTCTTGTATCAATGGCGATTGCTTTTATCTTCATGCCTCGTTCGGGAGAGATCGAAAATACCATGACCGTCATGAATGAAAATAATACCAAAGTCTTCCAGTTAGGTGCTTATAAGGATGAAAAGACTGCTTTGGATTATGCTTCGAAGACCAATTCTAAGGTATTTTTAAATGATGGTTATTATTACGTTTATTTAAGCATCTTAAGCGATAGTGAAAATATTGAAAAGATGATTAACTATTTAAATACCAATAATATCTATTATTATATTAAAAATATCGATACATCAACAAAGTTCCAAGAAGAACTTATGAAATATGAAGAACTTATGAAACAGACATCATCCGATATTGCTTTCATTGAACTCAATAAAAGAATCATGAATCTTTATGAGGAAACCTATGAAGATTAAAGACTTACCAACGAGCGAAATGCCTCGTGAAAGAATGCTTAAATATGGAGTGGAGAATCTTAGCAATGTCGATCTCTTAAGTATCCTTTTAAGAACTGGTATTAAAGATATGAATGTATCAGAACTAGCCATCAGTATTTTAAATCAAATTGGTGGTATTCAAAAACTATCGACGATTGGCGTAAGAGAACTATCGAATATCAAAGGAATGGGTTCTGTAAAAGCGATTACGATTTTAGCAGCTATTGAACTTGGAAATCGTGTTAATGCTAAAGAAATTGATTTTAATATTCCCCTTACAAATGGGGAAGTCGTCTTTAATTCCTTTAAACGTTTCTTTATCAATCAAACCCAAGAGAAATTCATGGCGATCTATTTGGATACTAAGAAAAGATTTATCGCTTATAAAATAATTGCTATTGGGACTCTTGATCGTACTTTGGTCCATCCTCGTGATATCTTTCATGAAGCTATCAAAAATGCTGCATCTTCGATCATCTTGATGCATAATCATCCCTCAGGAGTGTTGCTTCCTTCTAAGGAAGATGAAGAATTTACGAGGGTAATCATGGAATGTGGGAAGATGATGAATATCCCCATAATCGATCATATCATTACCAATGGAAGGGAGTATTACAGTTATTATGATGAACATCATCAAAAAGATTAAATTATATCATGCTCTTATTATCTTTTTAATTCTAATTCTTCTCTATGAACCCTTCATCAATGTCATGAGTTATATTAATATCATTACTTCTCCCATAAACGATAATGCAAATACGGAACTAACCCTTCTTAAAGAAGAAAATAACTATTTAAAAGAAGAATTAGCTAATTTGACCAATTTAGAACCATTTGCAGAATATAATTATTCCTTAACAAGACTTAGTTATCAAGAGCTATATAATGATAAAGTTATTACGATTATGGGTGGTAAGGATAAAGATTACAAACAAGGTAATGTTTTGATTAATGATAAAGGTGTCGTTGGGGTTATTAAAGATGTTAGTGAACATACATCTATCGTTAATCTCTTATTTGCTTTAAATAATTTCAGTGTTAAGATAAATGATGCTTATGGAACGATAAGTGATTATCAAGATGGTTATCTAATCGTTAAAAATATCTCTAATTATGAAAGTGTAGCTTTAAATGATGAAGTTTATACGTCATCCCTAGGACAAATCCATGAATCCTTATA
This sequence comes from uncultured Bacilli bacterium, assembly GCA_947626015.1. GTDB lineage: Bacteria > Bacillota_I > Bacilli_A > RF39 > UBA660 > CAG-582. The sequence goes on from CANQQK010000087.1 coordinate 3,122, forward strand.
TGTAGGATATGTTTATAAGATATTAGATCATGATTTTTCTAAAGAAATATATATCAAAAGTGATGTCGATTATAATAATTTAAATTATATGTACGTTGTAGGTGAATAGATGTTTATCTTATGCGATTTTTTTATGAAAAATATAATTGGTCTTAATATGATTATCTATATCATGACATTTTATTATCTAACACCTCTTAACTTTATATTAACATTACCGTTATTTCTTTTATTGAATCATAATATCTTTTATCTATTTGTAATCATTCTTATCTATACGATGGAACATATTATAAAAAGATATATCAATTATAATCTCTTATTTAGAATGTCATTGATAACATTTTATTATGTTATTCTTTTTCATATCGATATATCTTATCTAATAAATATCATCATCGTCATTATCATCCATCTATCTAAATATAATAATATGGGTGATGAAGGTGGAATTAAAACATTATCTAAATAATCTATTTAAAAGAGTTATCTTAGCTCTTTTTTTGCTTATTATAATCTC
>CANQQK010000088.1 GCA_947626015.1 uncultured Bacilli bacterium
TTTGACATTTCCTTCCCTTTTACTTTTACATTACCTCGTGCCCTCTCGAACACTCCTCTAATACTATTACTTTTTCTCCGCTTTGTCAACTTAGAATTGGAAAAAACGGCAATTTTTTAACTTTTTTAGCTTTTTTTGTCTTTTTTTCCTCATTTACATTGAAATACCAAGTGTTCTTCGGCACTTACATAGATATTATATGGTCTTGTTTCTAAAAAATGTATAAAAAAATGAACTTTACAAAAAAGTCCATTTTAATTATACATCTTTTTATTAAGATCTAAACCTAATAACTGTAAACGTATAACAATATATTTAATATCTTTATCAGTGATACCCATTTCTTTTAATCTTTTACGATTTAAGACCCAAATATCACCAACCAATTTAATATCATTATCCTTAAGAATGTTTAAAACATCCTTTTCTAATTCTAAAACTTCTATTTTCTTTTCTATATTATTATTGTATTTCTTCATACTGCACCCCTTCAAGAAAACAAACTTTTCAACGACCATTTTATTATAACAATTTTTAGAGGTTTTAGTAAGTAAAAATTACTTATTAAAACGATATTTATCGATAATCCAAGAAATATCTTCAATAGCTTTATCGATATTAAAAATACCATTACCTATTGGATAATAGGTTGTATAAGCTATATATTGATTATTAGAAGTAATAATCTTTTCTTCTTTTTTGCGATTAGTAGAAACACTGATCTTTTTATTTAAGACAATACTACTAACTTGATTACCAAAAAGAATTACAACTTTAGGTTTAATGATATCGAGTTCATTAAATAATAGATCACGATATTCTAAGAATACGGAATCTGGTAATACTCTAGCATCTACTTGAGTACATTTTCCTAAATTAGTAATAAAGAAATGGTGACGAATAACATCATCATATACTTCAATAGCAAAGTCTTCATCCCAATCCTTACCTAACTTATCTCTTATCCTTATATATATGTCTTCACTTATAAGATTTAAACGATAAAATAAAGTCCAAATATTCTTAGTACCAATCCACGGAGAATGAATGCCATGCCATTCCTTAGAAGAAGCAATATTTCTACCGGTAGGGTTCATAAAGACAAAACAGATATCAGGTTGTTCGCTACACCCACCATTATATATTGAATGAAGATTTTTATCTCCCCATTTTAATTGCAATTCATCATACTTTTTATTTAAATCTTCTAATGTCATAACCAAACCTCATAAAATAATATAACATAAATAATCCTTTTAAGGTTTTAATAATATAAAAATATTTACTTTAATTAATTTTTTTAATATAATTTAGTATAGGAGGATAGCAAAATGAAAGAAGAAATATTATCAATAGCAGATGATGCCTTAAAAGCTATTGATGAATTTGAAAACTTTTTATTTGCTAATCATCGTGCAAAATATGCTATGTCTAAAAGTATTCTTGATCAACATAGAGAACACATTACAACAATTAAGAAGGGGTTAGAACTAGAATTGGACGATGCTAGCTTTAGCGCAATAAAAAGTGATCTTGATTTAATAATCAATGATGTTAAAAGTGCTAGAAGTGGCAATTATGAATTAAAGGAACCAGAGATTGATACAACACAAATTGATCAAATGTTAGATTCTTTAAATACGGATCGTGTTGAATTAAAGTATCCTAAGGAAGATATTGCTGTTGATGGTATTAGTAATACGATCGATAATTTACAAAACATGAGTACACCAAATAATGTACCAGAATTAACAGCAGTACCAGAGATTCCAACAGCACCAGTTACACCACAAGGTAATGATGCCATGGTAAATAATGTTACACCTGAGGTTCAAAATGTCTTCAATGCTCAACCAATGGAGGCACCTCAAGTACCAACATTCGATCCTAATGCCGTAGCTCAAGCACCACAAGCAGCACCTACAAACGATATCTCTAGTGATATCGATGTGGCAGCACTTGATGCATTCATGAGTAATGATAATAATGGGCAACAATAAAAAGCTATTTTGAAATAGCTTTTTTATTTGTCTTCATTTTTTTCATTTAATTTTAGAAGATTTAAATATAGTTCATAGTTTTGTTTTTGTTTCTTAGCAATGACTTGAAGAATTACTCCCGTCATAAACATCAGTAAAGCAACGGTAAAACCAAAGCAACTTACGATTAGACTTGGGAACTTAGCAACCTCCCCTGTTTGGAAATAACCAATATAGGCTGGAAGACCAATTAAGGTCGCAATAATAACGAATAGAATAGCTACTAAATCAAAGAAGATAGCCGGTTTATATTCCTTAAACAAAGTAGCAATCGTTTTAATAACTTTAAAACCATCACTATAAGTATTTAATTTGGAAACACTTCCCTCAGGACGATCACGATATTGAACCGGAATCTCTACTAATTTATAATTTTTATCAACAGCATGAATCGTCATTTCGGTTTCGATTTCAAAACCCTTAGATAATACAGGGAATCCCTTAACGAAATCATAAGAGAAAGCACGATAACCTGTCATAATATCCTTAATATTATTTTTAAATAAGGTATTGATCAATTTACGAACTAAGACATTTCCGAAATTATGGAAAGGTCTTTTATTTTCGGTAAAATATGTTGAAGATAAACGATCACCAATAACCATATCGGCACGACCGCTTAAGACTAAATCACACATCTCTTTAGCATTCTCTGCCGGATACGTATCATCACCATCGATCATCAAATAACAATCAGCTTCGATATCTCTAAACATACTACGAATAACATTACCCTTACCTTGACGATATTCATATTTAACAATTGCTCCCGCCTTTTTAGCAATTTTATCGGTATTATCAGAAGAGTTATTATCATAAACATAGATATCAGCTTCTGGTAAAGCTTTTTTATAATCTTTAACAACTTTTTCAATCGTTTTAGCTTCGTTATAACATGGAATTAATACAGCAATTTTACTTTTTTTCATCTTTCACACCTCTAATGCAATTAAATAATAACATAAATATAATTGGGATAGCAAACACATATGGCATCGTATATCTAAAATAGGTATTAGCTGGTGAAACCAAACATATTAAGAATGATCCATATAAAGGAACTAAAGGAATTAGATAACGATATTTCTTATTCTTAATTAACATTACTGCCATAAAGATTAAGATCCAAAGATTGAACCCAATCGAAGATAGTAAACCTATTAAAGGAAGTGAAACAAAGATATAACCATATTTTGTTAAAACATTTCTTATTACTGAAGTTCCCTCAAGAAAATGGTAATCTACAAGATTATCCTCTAACACTTCATCTTCAAACGTATGATAGAAATACCATTTATGAGCTCCCGGATAGAAATAACCATAGACATTGTTTAAAGTAGCATCGATATAGGTTCCAGGATGTTTTAATAATCCTTTAAACCAAACCTTAAAATAATTTTTTAAATCTTCCTTAGTAGCATATTTATTAAACTCATTTTTAACGGAATCGGCAAGTTCGGGATCATATCTCTTTGCTAAATCATCATAACCTAATACTTTATCGATAGCTTCCTTATCCTCTTTAGTTAAATCACTTTCATGTTCTTTAACATAACG
>CANQQK010000089.1 GCA_947626015.1 uncultured Bacilli bacterium
TTCCCCACTCATAATACTGGTAACCATTTTGGTGAGTTCCTCAGTATCTCTTAAACCAAGGGAATAAACAAGTAAATCCGATATCGAATTCTTCTCCGATAAAACAATGATCATCTCATCATAATTACTTGGCCATCTACCAGCTAAGACATCATAATCCTTTTCAACCTCTTCACGATTATCAACCATTTGGGTAAATATGGAAGTCATCGAAGAATAAGAATTCATTATCGTATTATTCCCCATCATCGAACTGAATAGATTACTAGGATTTATCTTTGCTAATTTATTAGTAGCATCAATCGTATATATATTAGGATCAACACTATACGCATATTGAAGATTAGAAAGATCATCTTTAATATCACTTTCATGTTCTTCAAGATATTTTTTAAAACTCTTTAAATCATTAGTACTTACACTAGTTAACATCGAAGTAATATATTGTTGTTCCTTAACTTCATTCTCTTTAGCATCCACTTCACTTCCACTACGCATAGAAAGTAAAACACTGGTTAGATCAGCAGCTTCTTCACTAACTACCAACGGATATGATGTTAAAGTATCCTCTTGAATGGAATCAACATAGTTTTGAAATCCTGTTGATACGGCTAAGATTAGTGCTATACCAATAATACCAATCGAACCGGCTACGGATACCAAAACTGTACGGGCTTTCTTCGTCATCAAGTTATTAAATGATAAGGTCAAAGCCGTTAAGAAGGACATATTAGTTTTCTTAAGTTTACGATTATTTTCATCTACTTCATTCTCTTCTTTTTTACCATCATAAGGATTGGTATCCGAAGTGATCTTACCATCTTTAAGGTTGATGATACGACTAGCATATTCTTGGGCTAAATCAGGATTATGGGTAACCATAATAACCAAACGATTTTCACTGATGCCCTTTAAGAGATCCATTATTTGAATCGAAGTATCGGAATCCAAAGCTCCTGTAGGTTCATCAGCCAAGATGATTTCTGGATCATTAATAAGTGCTCTAGCAATGGCAACTCTTTGCATTTGTCCACCCGATAATTGATTTGGCTTTTTATAGATATGTTTACCTAAACCAACCTCTTTTAAGGCCTTAATAGCTTTCTTACGACGTTCATTTTTCGAAACTCCTGATAATGTCAAAGCCAGTTCTACATTCTTTAAAACACTTTGATGCGTAATAAGATTATAACTTTGAAAGATAAAACCAACACGATGATTACGATAAGAATCCCAATCACGATCCTTAAACTTCTTCGTACTGACATCATTAACGATAATATCTCCTGAAGTATATTGATCTAATCCACCAACGATATTTAAAAATGTCGTCTTTCCCGAACCAGAAGGTCCTAAGATAGCAGCAAACTCATGTGGACGGAAATTAACACTTACCTTATCCAAGGCTTTTTGTTCATAACCTTCAGTTTTATATATTTTACTGATATTTTTAACCTCTATCATGTAATCAACTCATTTCTTGTGTCAATATATTATATAACATAAATAAGAAAATTTTATTAAATTTTAGATATTTTTAAAGATATTACCCAAACTATCATGAATTACTAAATCCGCTTTATAATCATATGGTGTTTCATCACGATTGATTAAAACCAAATACTTACCACGAAAATAATTGATAAGACCACTTGCTGGATAAACCGTTAGGGATGTTCCCGCAACGATCAACATATCTGCTTTACTGATAGCTCTAATAGCGCCATTAAGGGTATCTTCATCAAGTCCCTCTTCATATAAGACGACATCAGGTTTGATGATTCCTCCACACTCACAATAAGGAATATCTTTAGCTTTAAAGACATATTCACCATCATAAAATTTATGACATTTAACACAATAATTTCTTAGAACACTACCATGTAATTCATAAACGATATTGCTACCAGCTTTTTGATGTAAGCCATCAATATTTTGGGTTACGATAGCTTTAACCTTCCCCTTCTTTTCTTCTTCACTTAACCACTTATGAGTGATATTGGGTTCATATTTTAAACTATTCATCTTATCCAAATAAAAACGAAAAAATTCCTTAGGGTTTTCCATAAAGAAGTGATGACTTAAAATCTCTTCTGGGGGATAATCATATTTTTGATTATAAAGTCCATCTTGACTACGAAAGTCCGGTATCCCACTTTCCGTCGATACTCCAGCTCCACCAAAGAAGACGATATTATCACATTCATTAATTAACTTTTTTAACTCCTCAACTTGATCCATAAAAACTCCCTTACCTAAAGAGATAAGCAAGTTTTGCTTGCTTATCTAGAATTTAACAATCTTTTTAGGATTATAAATAACCCCATTGATTTCGATAAATAACGCATATTTACCAGTTAGATTAACATTAAAGATACGACCTTTAATAGTTTCATCTTTTCCCTTATATTTTAACATATTTACTTTACCTGATGAAGAAACGAATAAAAGATTTATTTCATCTTTATCCGTAATTGGATAATCCGTTTCCAAAGTATTTTGGGTAAATTCTAAACTATTGATCCATTCATTAGCATTATCTAAATCTATTTCATTATTATTTAAAGTAATTAATTCATCCGCTTTAATCTCATTATAGATATTTAAATCCTTTAGAGATATATTGGTCATCTTATCTAAATATAGAGAATGTTTAAATACCCGATACTTACCTTCTTCACACTTAGCCTCGAATAAAATATTATCATCTTCATCTAATTCTACGATATAAGCATAGATATTATCAGGATTAGCTTCAGCTTGTGATAAAGTATTATTCTTATCATTACGATATTCATCCTTTAAAACATAACCAAAATCGATTAGTTTATGAAAATCTTCATCGATTCTTACGGAACCATATTGATGAGAAAATAATTTCTTATCCATATCATATGACCATACTAATTTAGCTTCCTTATCTTCGATTTTAAAGGCTTGAGCAGCCGAATAATTCTTCTTATAAGCACTTACTGAATCTTCACCACCATTTTCAAATCCCTTTAATCTTTGATATCCATTATTAAAGAAAACGATTAAACCATCCTTAGTTATTTGTGGTGAATGTTGACCTAAAGGATAGATCTTATCCTTACTAATAACCTTATATTCATCCCAACATGGATTTTTAAATACTTCATTATCAGGATCAGTAAAGATCCATTTTAAAGTCTTATTTTCATAATCGATAGCAAATACAGTATCGATTCCTCTAAATGAGATGATCATCTCTTTAGTATCTTCATCATAGTAAAAACCATTTCTAATGGCTTTTTGACCTAAATATACTTTATCAAATTCCGGATCGATCTTCATGAAAAGATCATATAGATTTACTTCTCTAACCTTTTTACCGGTTTTTAAATCTAATTCATAGATAACTTGTTCATCGATATATACCGGTTTATTACCACCAGCTGCTAAAACATTACCATTATTTAAGACTTGAAATTCAAAGGAATAACCATTCTCTGGTAGATAATAGTTATAGATCTTACCTA
>CANQQK010000090.1 GCA_947626015.1 uncultured Bacilli bacterium
ACTAATTTAGCTTTAATAGCACTTACTAATGCTTCCTTATTACCTAAATTTTGAAACTCTAGATAATTTAAAAGACTTTCCAAATATTCGATTGAATTAAGATCATTATTGATATTCTCTAAGGATTTTAATACTTCATCAGCATTAATAATATTATCATTATCATCCTTTTTAATATTTAATAATTTTTCCATAACTAATACCTACGACTTTCTTTTACTCGCTCTTTCACTTTTAGATTCAATAGCAACCCTTTGGGTTAATGATAAAAGAACGATAAGATTTAATATATAACTACCACCATAACTTAAGAATGGTAAAGGAACTCCTGTTAGAGGTATCAATGCTAAAGCACCACCTAAATTAACGGTTATATGGGTTAATATTTGGGCAAATGTTCCAAAAGCAATGATGGAACCTACTAAGTTACTAGCATTTCTTGCAATTACTAAGATTCGATATAATAGTATCAAATATAATATAAGGATTGCTCCACCACCAACCAAACCAATCTCTTCGATAATTATTGGGAAGATAAAGTCAGTATAAGCTTCTGGTAGATATAAATACTTTTGGGTTGATTTACCTAAACCTACACCCTTTAAACCACCATTATGCATCGCAATATAACCATTACATACTTGATAACCTGTTTCCTGTTCATACCTTTCACAAGGATTTTTATAGGTAAAACGATTAGCTTGAGTATCCGTTAGATATTCTTGATTGGTCTGTAAGATATAGAACACCAAAAGAACACCAATTACGGTAATAACTCTTAAGATCATCATAAAACTATTCTTATTGATCGGTAGTGAGAAGAAGATAAACATACATATAATGGCAATAATGGCAGCTGTTCCTAAATCGGGTTCCAAGACAATCATCGTAAAGATCGCAATACAAGGAATCAGTGGAATAAAGACATTATAAGGATTTTTAAATCGTTTCCGATCTCCATAAGCAAAAGCTAAGAACAAGATGATAATTGTTTTCGCAAATTCACTGGGTTGCAAAGACATCGGTCCAATTCTAAACCAACTCTTAGCACTATTCGTAACCGTACCATATGTTTGTAAAGCAAATAATGCTATAAAAACCCCTACGACCATAAATAGTGATAATATCTTATATTTTTTAATCGGTATAAAAAGAATAATTGTACCAATTAATATTGATCCAAGGATAACGAGTAATTGCTTACGAAAAAAATAATATTCCGTTCTATTATACTGTAAAACAGCAGCTATGGATGATGATGAAAAAATCATCACAAGTCCAATAACTATGAGAATAGCGGAAACGAGCAATAGAGGGATATCGATTTTACGTAAATTCTCTTTCATATTCTCACCTATAATAATCTTATCATAAAAAAAGCACATTATTTAAAAATGTACTTCAAAATTCGTTAATAAAATGTCTAATGTATTAGGATTTTAACGAATTATTACTAGCATAGTTATTGCTCTTACGATCGATTAAGTTATTGAATAAACTAATGATTAAGACTGCTACAACTGGGGCAATAACGGGATTTACAAAATAGATTATAAAAGAAAGAATAGCAATCAAGATACCATAGATGATCATTCCATTATGCGTATAACAACTGGTTACACTATCCGTAGCAATCAAGGATGCTATAAAGAGATAATTATTGCTAAATAGGATTCCCGCTATATCGCCACCCTTGATTAGCGTGAAGATAGCGACGATACATAAGTAAGATACCATCGATGTTAAACTGATTAATGATTTATTACTATTGGTAAGGAATAAACCAAATAATGCAAGGATCAAAAATAAGATATGGGTAGATGCGATGCCACCTGGTGCTCTACCAACCATATAATCCATAAATCCATATGCAAAATCCTTCGTTGATTCATAGATATTAGCAAAACTAAAGCCTTCTAGATAATAATTACAGACATATATGAGTAAGAAAGCAATACATATTGCATTGACGCGATTATTGATAAAACGGGTAATAAATAAAACGATAAAGGTAATTATAAAATAGATATAGATATTGACATTAATACTCATAATACAAGCAAGTAAGATTCCGTATTCAATCGTAAATGATGAAAAGAGAACATCGATCAAATTATCCTTATTCTTTTTGATCAAATATTCATAGATAATATTCACGATAGCACCAATAAGAGCACTACCTAAGATGATCATGATGGGCTTTAACATCATATAAAGACTGATAAGTCCTTCACGATACAAGAAGATGCCATTTTTATATATGCCATAGATGATCATCGGTATAATGAAAAGAATACGGGTTATCGATATCGTCTTATAGGAACGATTGGTGCGGACATACACATTATTCTTCATTGCGACCTCCTAATGATTCCTTAAAGTTAATCTTCGCCGGACATATATAGGTACATAAACCACACCCAATACATTTCGAACGATCAGCTTTACGATGTTCACGAAGATACTTGGGATTTAAACCAACGGGGCATTTGCTATTGCAAAGGCCACAATTGATGCATTTTCTCTCCCTTGATTCATCAATCGTATTTAAAAATATACTACGGGTATCTTCGGTTATTACATTATTAAGAGTTGTTAAGGTATTACCGGCTATCAAACCATTAACGATAACATAATATTTACTCTTCGTAATTGTACAGCAGTTTTTGATAATATCGGCCATCGAAGTACCTATTTTAACATTGACAACCTTAGGTTCATCGATAGCATCTCCAGCAATCGTTACCAATTTTTCGAAGATAGCTCTTTTTCTTTTTAAGACATTATAGATATTATAAACGTCTTGTATAGTAAGATATGTATAACCTGAAGCAATAAGTTTTTTGGATAATAGATTTTTAATTAGAATATTCTTAAAACCTATCGGATAGATATCCGGAAGTAACTTTAAAGTAATATTGGGATAGGTTCCAACATTATTAGTAAGATTAACCACATTCTCACTATTACGATTATTGATTGCGAGAATCGTATTTTCGACACCTAAGATCGTTGCTAAGGCATCAATGGTTTCCAATAACTTAGAACTATATGTATTGATTAAAAAAGAAAAGGTATGCTCATAAGGATCAGCATCGATACCATTGATAACTAGAGTTTTACCACTTAGATTGATTGGTCTTGAACAAGCTTTATATTTACCAATCAATTCTAAGAATTCCTCTTTCGTATATTCATTGATATATTTTACAACACCAGTTCTTTTCTTAAGTTTTTCTTTGAAATCATTTTCGATAACGATACATTCTATATCTTCATTATTATATTTCATCGAATTTGTTTTACCAACGATTTCTCCACTAATGGGACTATAGATATATGATGTTTGATTCTTAAGAATAGCTTCACCCTTATAGATCTTTTTGTCGGTTTTAACTAGTATTTCATAATCCTTTTTTATCGGAATATAAACATAATCAGGATTAAGAAAATCCGTTACTTGGGTTGGTAAAGTACTGGGATTTA
>CANQQK010000091.1 GCA_947626015.1 uncultured Bacilli bacterium
TTTTTACGACCAAGATAAGCATCTTCCTTGGTTACGACTAAAACAACTTGATATTTATCCTTTAAACCCTCTAAGATGGGAACCGCAAAGGAAGGGGTTCCCATAAAAACAACACGTAAATCTTTCACAAGTATCACCTACCACCTATTATAGGCTTTTTTACATGAAAAAACAATCATGATTATGATTGTTCATCTTGAACCTCTTTAGCTCTTTCATCCAAAGCTTTAAAGAGTTCCATAACTTCATCCATCGTCTTAAGGCGAGCACCTGAAGCATACTTATGGCCCCCACCATTAAATCTTAAAGCCACATCATTGATTACAATATTACGACTACGAATATTGATCTTATAAAGACCTAACTTCTCATCAAAGGAAGCAAAGGCCCAGATCTTAAGCTCTTTGATAAAGTTTAAATTATTGACCAAATTAGATGGTGTTGAACTATCAACATCATATTCCTTGATAATATCATTAGTGATATTGATATAACCAAAACCATTTTCACTGATCACAATATTATTGATAATATAAGCTTCAAAACGTCTTTCGGATAAAGGACGATCATAGATATTTTTATAAACATCCATTATCGCAAAAGGATAACTTTCTAAAAGTTTACTTACTAAAGCAAAGGTCTTTGATGATGTATAGGAAAGCAAGAAACGTTCTGAATCACTTACGATACCAGCATAGATGACTTTAGCAATCTCTTCGTTTAATTTAAGATGATTCTTAAAGACAAACTCTAAGATAAGTTGACAAGCACTGGATGATGTTTCATCTAATAATTCCAAATCACAAACCTTATCTTCACAAGGATGATGATCGATCTTGATCGTATAAGCATAATCTTCTTTGGAAGTACCATCGACACGATCAAATTGCGGAACATCCGTAATGATTAATAAGGCATTATCAAGTTCATCGGGAACCTTATCAAGACATCCTAGATATTTAAAACGTGCAACACTACTACCAATAGCATAAACCTTTTTATTGGGAAAATTAATCTTAATAATCTCTCTTAAAGCTACTTGGGAAGCAATAGCATCGGGATCGGGTCCAATATGACGCGCAATAACAATGGTATCATATTCCTTTATCTTTTTTAATATTTTCTTATATAGGGAATTCATGAACCCCATCCTTTCTATTCTTATTGATTACTTATGATTTCATAGGTATCTAAAGCAATCATCAATTCTTCATTGGTTGGTATAACATATACCGGAATCTTACTATCTTCCGTTGTTATCTTTCTCGTTTCCCCACGGAAGTTATTAACGCTTTCATCAAGTTTAACTCCTAAAGAAGCAATATTTTTTAAGATACCAGCACGAGTAGCACTACTGTTTTCACCTAAACCAGCCGTTAAGACGATAACATCAGCACCATTTAATTCATTATTATACATGGCAATATAATTAGCAACCTTCTTACAGAAAATATTTTGTGCAAGAACACATCTTTCATTACCATTGGCAATACCATCTTCGATATCACGAGAATCATTACTTACTCCACTGACACCTAAAAGACCACTCTTCTTATTTAAATCATTAACGACTTCTTCACAGGTTTCCCCGGTTTTCTTCATGACATAAGGAATGATGGAAGGATCAACATCACCGGAACGTGTTCCCATCATAACCCCGGCTAATGGGGTAAATCCCATCGAAGTATCAACGACCTTACCAGCATCGATAGCACAAACACTAGCACCACTACCGATATGACAAGATATGATCTTTAAATCATCTCTACCAAGTAACTCTGCAGCACTCTTAGCAATATAGCGATGACTCGTTCCATGGAAACCATACTTTCTTACCCCATATTCCGTATACCATTCATAAGGTACGGGATAAAGATATTCTTCAATATCCATTGATTGATGGAAAGCGGTATCAAAAACAACGACCATTGGGGTATCTGGCATAATGTTTTTAAAAGCCTTAATACATTCAACCATTGGGGGATTATGAAGTGGTGCTAAATCAACAACACTATCAAGTTCCTTGATAACCTCATCCGTTACTAAAACACTATGATCAAACTTATCGCCACCATGAACGATACGATGACCAACACCATCGATCTCATCTAGGGATTCAATAATATGATTATCGAATAATTCCTTCTTTAAATATTCGACAGCATCCATATGATTCTTTAAAGGTACTTCATGTTTTACCTTTTCCCCATTAATCTTAATATTATAAAAACTTCCTTCAAGTCCAATCTTTTCAAAATATCCACTAATTAGTTCTTTTTCTTCAGGTAATTCAATCGCATTAAACTTTAAAGATGAACTACCACCATTAACTGTTAATATTTTCATTCCTTTTCACCTCGTATGTATTATATCAAAAAAAAGGATAGCGTTCTATCCTTTTTTAATCTTGAATTCATCTTTTAAAGTATTTCGATTTAAATCACTTTTAAGATCATCAGAACTATGTTCATTGATACCAATATTAAATCCATAGAGATTATTATATTCATCTTTAACCTTTTCATAAGATGAACGATCCTTTAAAAGGGAGGTCTTTTTCATATATCTCACCCATTTATATTATGGATCTTAATTACAATTATATACAGCTCCTGTAGAACTTATCATACTATTGATAGCACCCTTATAATCATCGATACTATAATTACCTACAACAGCATTTAAACTATTTAAATCGTTTTGATAATTACTTAAGGTAGTTGCATCATAGTTTTGTAAGTTAACGTTCATGATTAGAACAAAATTAGTACTATCACCAGATACCGTTGTCGTTACCCCAATAATGGTTTGATTAGATAGATTAATAGCACTATTATAGATCGTATCATTTTGAGCTAAAGCACGATAAGTAATGGCGACATTTAAAAGTGTACTCGTTTCATTATCGACCGTAAAACTATATGATGATTCACTAGTACTCATCTTAGCATTACAAGCAACGACACTGGTCTTATCGCTAACGGGATTCGTATTAGGATTTGATGGCAACTCTTCTTGTTTAACGAGTAAATCTTGATTGGCCATCCCAAATAAACCGATACCCGCAAAGATAACAACAGCTATAATCCATACGATAACGAGCTTCATATTCATAACTTTCACCTACTATAATATAGTATATTATTTTTTCCATTAATTTACAAGATATTATTAAACTCCTCGGCTACTTTATCTTCGACCTTGATGACTTCACTTTCCTTGATTGCTTCCTTGATCAAAGACTCATAATCAAAGAGATTTTCATAAGCAATGGCATTTTCATTAACGGGATTGATTACGGGATGATCGGGAACAAAGATGGTACAACAATCCTCATAAGGTTCGATCGAAATCTCATAGGTATTGATCCTTTTAGCAATGTCGATGATCTCTAGTTTATCAAGACACGCTACCGGACGAATAACGGGAATTCTAACAACGGAATTGATACATGCCATACTGGTTAGCGTTTGACTTGCTACTTG
>CANQQK010000092.1 GCA_947626015.1 uncultured Bacilli bacterium
CATCCCGAACAGAGAAGTTAAGCACTAAAACGCCGACGATAGTGTATGCGAAAATAGGAAGTTGCAAGCTTTTTTTTTGCTCTTTTTTTGGTTTAAAAGGAATTGTTAAATAATTAATAATCAATGAATAACAATAATATATAATTAAGTATCAATAATTGTTTTCTTTACTTCTTTTGACATTTTTTATAGAAAATAGTTAAAAATTATATAAATATATTGCTATCTATAAACACTTGTTGTTATAATTCTTATAGGTGATAAAAAATGGATTACAAATATACATCAAGAAGTGAAAATGATACGATGGAATTAGCAGAAAACATCGAATCAGAAAAATTCCCGGGAATGGTGATCTGTTTAGATGGTGAACTAGGTAGTGGTAAAACTGTATTCGTAAAAGGTTTTGCTAAATCCCTAGGTATTAGTGAAAATATCACAAGTCCAACCTTCAATATCGTTAAGGAATATGAATCAGGTGAACTACCTT
Organism: uncultured Bacilli bacterium; assembly: GCA_947626015.1. Taxonomy (GTDB): domain Bacteria; phylum Bacillota_I; class Bacilli_A; order RF39; family UBA660; genus CAG-582. Next base: position 491 of record CANQQK010000092.1, read on the forward strand.
TAAATCATATGGACGTATATCGTCTTGAAGATAGTGATACAACGATTGGTTTTAATGATTACTTTAAAGGTGATGGTATAACGATCATTGAATGGTCAGAGTTAATCAAGGATAAGTTACCTGATGAACGTCTTGATATCAAATTTAAAGTGGTTGGGGAAAATGCTCGTGTTTTAATCTTAAAACCACATGGACAAAAATATGAAGATTTAGTTAATTTTGTTTTATAAAATACCTAAGGGTATTTTTTTTGTGATATAATACATGGCGTGGAAGTGGTAATATGAAATCTTTATTTATTGATACACACGATGCGGAAATTCTAATTGGTCTTTTTGAAGATGATGAACTTATCGATCAACGTCAAAAAGTTTCTAGTCGTAACCATTCCGATTATACGATGCCGATGATCGATGATATCTTAAAGAGTAATAACTTGAACGTTCATGATTTAAATACCATTTTAGTTGTTAATGGACCAGGATCATTTACGGGTGTTCGTCTTGGTGTTACGATTGCTAAAACACTAGCTTATACTTTAAATATTCCGATTAAGACCATTACTAGCTTAGAAGCTTATGCTATTAGTTATGGATCATCTAAAGAAAAACTGGTAGCGATTCATGATGTTAAAGGTGTTTTTGGGGCTTTATTTACAAGTGATGATGAGTTAGTGGGAGATTTCTTCTATAAGAGTAATGATGAATTTAAGAAATATCTTGATGAAGAACATTTAGAAGATAAGATTATCCCTAATGAAATTGATTTGGTTAAGGTTAAAAAGTATATGAATAATCTTGAACCAACGATTGCACATAAGGTAAATCCTTTATATATCAAAGTGATTGAGGCGTTAAAGAATGATTAGATCATATCTTGAAAGTGATTTAACTGCTATCGATAAGATTGGTAGTTTAATTAAGGATGACTTTAATAAAAAATATGATATTTTAAATTTAAATCATGATTATGCTAATATATATGTATATTTAATAGATGATGTTATTACGGGTTTTATTCAATATGAAGAACATTATGAAGTATGTGATATTATCAATATTGCTGTTAGTGAAGAATATCAAAATAAGGGCATAGGAAAGGCTTTAATCGATTATTTGATAAATCATACTAAGTGTGAAAAAATAATGCTTGAAGTACGTGAAAATAACCTTAAAGCGCTTAATTTATATCATAAGTGTAATTTTAAAGAGATAAATAGAAGAAAAAAATATTATGGTAATGAAGATGCCATAATAATGGAAAGGGAAGTTGCTATGGATGTATATATAATGGGAATTGAATCATCATGTGATGAGACCAGTATTTCTATCGTAAAGAATGGTCATGAAGAGATTGCCACGACTGTTTTAACCCAAATGGATACTCATGCTTTATATGGTGGAGTAGTACCTGAGATAGCTTCAAGAATGCATACGGAAAATATCACAATGGTCTTAGAAGATGTCTTAAGTAAAACTGATCTAACGATGGATGATATCTCAGCTATTGCTGTAACCTATGCTCCTGGTCTTTTGGGAAGCTTACTCGTTGGTGTGGAATTTGCTAAAGTCTTATCCTTAGTTTATGATAAACCTTTGATTGCAACTCACCATATTGCTGGTCATATCTACGCTAATAACTTAGTTAAAAAGATGGAATTTCCTTTGCTTGCCTTAGTCGTAAGTGGGGGACATACCGAACTTGTCCTTATGGAAGATGATTATAAATTTAAAGTATTAGGTACTACTTTGGATGATGCTGTAGGTGAATGTTTCGATAAAGTAGCAAGAGTCTTAGATCTTCCCTATCCAGGTGGACCTAATGTGGAAAAATATGCTAAGATGGGTAAACCAACTTACGACTTACCTAAACCTATGGAAAATGATGAATTAAACTTCTCCTTTAGTGGTCTTAAGAGTGCAGTTATCAATCTTAATCATAATGAACTTCAAAGAGGTAATGAAATTCGTAAATATGATCTTGCTTGTTCCTTCCAAACGGTTGCTATCGATGAACTAATTCGTAAGACCAAACTAGCTATCGAAAAATACGATATCAAAAGAGTAATCGTTGCTGGTGGTGTAAGCGCTAATGGTTTCTTAAGAGAAGAGATGGAAAAACTATGTAAGAAGATGCATGTCGATCTTACTATTCCACCTTTAAAATATTGTACGGATAATGCTACCATGATAGCATGTGCTGCATATCCTCAATATTTAAATCATGATTTTGCTGACCTTTCTTTGAGAGCTAAAAGTCAAGAATATTTCTTTGAAGAACATAAATCGTAAAGTAAAAAAGACTTATAAGTCTTTTTTTATTGGTTTAATACCTTATATGTTATAATTATGATATAAGATAAGGGGTATATCTATGAACAATAATTTACTTAGTGAAACCGAATTAAAACAATTAAATCAATATTTTAATGCTGCTAATTATTTAGCCGTAGGTCAATTATATTTACTCGATAATCCATTATTAAAAAGACCTTTAGAACTAAAGGATGTTAAACCACGCTTAGTTGGGCATTGGGGTACTATTCCTGGACAAAACTTTATCTTTACGCATCTAAATCGGGTTATTACGAAATATGATTTAAATATGATCTATTTAGTAGGTCCTGGTCATGGTGGACAAACAGCAGTTACGAATGCTTATCTAGATGGAACCTATACCGAAATATATCCAAATATTACCCAAGATGAAGAGGGCTTAAGAAAATTGTTTAAACAATTCTCTTTCCCTGGAGGTATCTCTAGTCATGTGGCACCAGAGACCCCTGGTAGTATTCATGAAGGTGGTGAACTAGGTTATACCTTAGCTCATGGCTTAGGTGCCATCTTGGATAATCCTTCTTTGATTGCGGCTTGCATCGTTGGTGATGGTGAAGCCGAAACTGGTCCTCTTGCGACCTCA
>CANQQK010000093.1 GCA_947626015.1 uncultured Bacilli bacterium
TGCATCTACCCCATTTTCATAGAGAAACTTCACATATGCAAATGCTTCTTTGAATTCACTTTCATAGATTAAGGTATTAACCGTTACATAGATCTTAACCCCATAAAGATGACATAAAGATATAGCTTCAATCATCTCTTCATCCGTAAAATTACCCGCAAAAGCTCTAGCTCCAAAACGTTTACCGCCAAGATATACCGCATCAGCTCCAGCATTAATTGCTACCCTTAAACACTCCATATTACCAACTGGTACTAAAAGCTCTTTCATACTCCAACTCCTTAAAGTCATAAATCACTTATCATTATAACAAAAAAAGAACTTATTTTTAAGCTCTTCTAATTTCTTTACCCTCAACCTCAATATTAGTATTCATATAACCTGATGCAATATCAATATGAACATTCTCTAATATATCCGAATAACTACTAACCGTTACCTTAACCAACTTAACATCATGAGGTTCTAGAGAATCATATACGTTATCAACTGTAACCTTAATATTATCACTTGCAACATAATATAATTTATATAAACTTTCAAAATTATTATTACTTATCAAATATACATTAAAAGTCTTTGATTCATTTGGTGCTAAAACGACATTACCATCATCTAAAGCATCACATTGAATCTCATTATCGACAATACTTAAAGCTAATTTGGTCTTATTATTAGATGATCCAATATAATAGGAAAAAGATACCGATACCAATCCCGTTACAATGGTTAACATTGCTATGATACAAAAATATAAATTTCTTGGTTTACGAATAAATCTTATAAAACGCATATTATCACCATACCCTCTATAAGCATTATATCACAGATTAGATTATAGAAGAAAAAAATATTTAATTGTGATATAATGACATTGGTGAATCTTATGAATACGTTAGCATATTATTTTGTAACGTTTATTATCTATGCCTTTCTAGGATGGGTATGTGAAGTAACATTATCAATTATCGAAGATAAGAAATTTGTTAATAGAGGATTCCTCATTGGACCTCTATGTCCAATATATGGATTTGGGGCCATCTTCATTATTACAGCATTAGGTAAGTATAGTGATGATCCTTTGGTATTATTCTTACTAGCAGTTATTGGATGTGCAGTCTTGGAATATTTTACTTCCTATATCATGGAAGTAATCTTTAAGAATCGTTGGTGGGATTACTCCAATATGAAGTATAACATCAATGGTCGTATCTGCCTTGAATATGCTGGGGCATTTGGTGTTGGTGGTGTCATCGTTACCTATATTACTAATCCCCTCCTAAGTAAGTTTATCTACTCCTTTGATCCTTTCATTATCAATGTCATTGCTATTATCTTACTCATCATCTTTATCATTGATATGACGGTATCATTCAATATCATTATTAAACTTAAAAATATATCTAATTCCGTTCGTGGTGATTCAACCGAGATTATTACCAAAAAGGTTAGAGAGACCTTGAAGAGTCAAAATATCTTTCTTAAAAGACTTATGGATTCCTTCCCTAACATGCAAATATATAACCGTTTAACAATCCTTAAACAAAAATTAGATGAAGATAAAAGAAAACTTAAAGAGGAAAAGAAAAGAAGATCAAGATTTTAATTCTGATCTTCTTTTTTTAACAACCTTTATCTTCACATACTAAGCTTTCATTTAATTTAGCAATACAAGAACTTAGTTGTTCTTTAATCTCTTGATATAATTCCTTAGATATTTCCATATAAGGATCGGTTAAAGATGAAGTAATACCACTCTCTTTAGCAATAGGAATACCATCTCTAACTACAACAATATTTGGAGCAAAGATTCTTTTTTCTTCAACCTTAACACTCTTAGTTGTCGTCTTTTTCTTCTTCGTAACCGTATATGTTAATTCACCATAATCATCTAATACGGAATCAAGTCTTGTAAGTAAATCATAATAGCCTTGCGTACCTTCAATACTACGTACAGGATTATGTTCTTCATCAAGAACATAGGTATCACGAATATTCTTTATATCTACATAATAGATCTTATCGATATTATTATCCTTCAAAGCATCGATCAAAGGGTTAAGAATACTACGACACCATGGACAATCACTGAATCCAAAATAAACAATAAAGGATTCTTTTTCATCCATAGCTTTAATAATATCTTCTTCACTACGATATATAAAAGGATTATCTTCAGCAATATTAACTGTACGATATTTCTTATCTTCTCCAGCACTTACATCATTTAATTTTTCATATTCTTCTTTAAATTTAATAGCATCTTCATTTACCTTAGCTTCATCAATATCACTTTCGGTATATAATTCACTAAAGATATAAACGATACCTGTTGCTACAAATAAAAAAAGAATAATAACAAAGGCGATTGCTCTCTTCTTCGTGTTCATCTATGGGCCTTCCTTCCTTTTGTATTATATCAAAACAAAGTAAAAAAAGAAACATAAATAAATTGTGTTATACACTTTAATGTAGTATAATTCTAAAATAGAGAGGGTGTCCAAATGAAAGTCCTATTTAATAAGTTTAAAAAGACGAAGTTAAGTATTCGATTAGTATATATATTTGTATTTTTACTATTCTTAATAAGCTATATATTATTATTTAGATCATTATTATTACTTAATAATGTAGAAACAGCTTTGAGAATTATAATTATATGTGTTTTAGGTATTATCTTATTTATATATGGATTCTTTAATTTAATATTTTTACTAACTAAGAAACATAAAACCGTTATTGTAACTTCATTTATAGTAATGTTACTTTCATGTGGATGTGTTATTGGTTCCTTAGCTATTAATAAAGTATATAATGTCTTAAATAGTATCAGTAAGGAAAATGTTTTATATACTACTAATTTAATCGTTAAGAATGATACTAAATTTAGTAACTCTAAAGACTTTAAAGTTGGTATGTTAAATGATGAAAGTAATGTTGAAGGTAATATCTTGCCTTATGAATTAATCGATGAGAAGAAACTTAATGTTACGATTGAGAAGTATGATACAGATTTAGATCTATTAGAGAAGTTATATGATGGATCTTTAGATGGTATCTTTATTACTAGTAACTATGTTGTTAAATATGAAAACTATGATGATTATAAGAATATAGGTAAAGAGGTTGAAGTTGTTTATGAATATTCAAAGGAAATGGAAAACCAAGATTACTTTGAATCAGATGCTTCTGTTGATAGTCCATTTACCGTATTACTTATGGGTGTAGATTCAACGAGTGATAAGTTAAATGCTAATGCGGCATTTAATGGTGATACATTGATGCTTATTTCATTTAACCCGCATACCTTAAGTGCAACAGTCTTCTCTATTCCAAGAGATACTTATGTACCAATTGCATGTTTGAAGAATGGTGA
>CANQQK010000094.1 GCA_947626015.1 uncultured Bacilli bacterium
TAGATGAGATTAATGCTACCAATGATATCGTTGTTCATATTTTAATCGATGATGATCGTTCCCTTACAAGCAATAGTGTAACCGTTATCAATATCGAAGAAGGGGTTACCCCAAAGAACCTTTATGCTAATGACTTAGAAAATAAGGTAATAGGGGTTACGAATGATATGGAATGGCGTATCGATGATCGTGTAGCAGCATACTTACCTTATGAAAATTGGAAAAAGTTTGGTGATGAATTACCTGATCTATCAGGTATTAAAACCGTTTTAGTAAGAGATGGTGCTCATGATACCTATCTTGCTAGTGATTATGTTTCAATGACTTTCGATGCTGATCCTAATGATGATCCAACGAAGGTCTATGTATCAGTAGATCGTTTGAGTGCTACGGCTTCATCTCGTCAAAAGGATTCAGAACATGAAAGATTAGCTATCGATGGTAATATCAATACTTACTGGCATAATCTATGGAGTGGTAGTGATACTGCTCGTTGGATCACCATCGAAGTTAAGGATGAAGAACCAATTGTTTTATCAAAGATTGAATATGTTCCAAGACAAGATTCTGGTACTAATGGTATATTTACTAAAACCAAATTAGAAGTAAGTCTTGATGGTGAAAAATGGACTTTAATCGATGATAATATTATATGGGAGAAGAATAAAGCTACTAAGACTTATATCTTAGAAGTACCAACTTTAGCTAAATATATTCGTTTAACGGCTGTTGAAGCAGCAGGAAACTTTGCTTCTGCAGCGATGATCAATATCTTTGAAAACACTACTGCTCGTAAGGATGTTGAAGATTTAACGGTTAATTATATGACCAGTGGTTATATCTATGATGGTTCACCTAAAGAACCTTTAGTAACCGTTAGTGATGGTGATAAACCATTAATTCTTAATGAGGATTATTTGATCGAATACACTGATAATATTAATGCGGGAACGGCTAAGATGAGTTTAAAGGGTATGGGAGCTTATAAAGGACGTAAGAATTATGAATTTACGATTGATAAAGCTGAATTCCCACCAGCAATTCCTGATTTGAAAGTAACGATACCTAAGGATTCCGAAGAATTGATTCATGTTTTAGATGTATTACCAGATAATTGGTTCTGGGATGTTGATGAATATGAAAGGGTTATTAAACCAGGTAAAACCGAAGATGTTAAGATCGTTTACTTTGGTGAAGATGCTGATAATTATAAGAATTTAGTGATGACGATATCCGTAACACGTGAGAATGGTAGTTTACCAGTTATCACTATGAAAGAGGAGACATCTCTTCGTTTCGATATCGAAAAAGACGTAAATATCAGTTATGAATATTTTAAAAATCTTTTAAGCGTTAACGATGAAGAAGATGGTAATAATCTAGAATTAAAACTAGATAAGAGTAAAACCGATTGGGAAGATGGTAAGGTTAACGTGGAAGGAACCTATCATGTTGCTTTCCAAGCAACTGATAGTGATGGCAATACGACCGAGTATATAATTACTTTCACTCTTTATTCTTCCAAGGTACCAATTATTAAACTCGATAAGAAAGATTTTACCTATAAGGTTGAAGAAGTAACCTATACCGGAAGTCCTTTAGAACCAAGTGTAGTAGTTAAGGATAAAAATGATCATATCTTAACCTTAGATACGGATTATAAGATTGTATCTTATAGCAACAATACGAATGCTGGTACAGGTAGTATGAAGATCAAGGGTCTTGGTCTATATGAGGGAGAAGTTACGGTTAACTTCGAAATCCTTAAGGCGAGCATGCCTTCGGTATTACCAGAAGTTACCATTGCGGTCACTTCAACTACCACCTCTCTTAAAGATATCCCACTACCAGTGGGATGGACATGGCATAATGCCGGTATCAAGCTTAAGAGTGGGAAGAATGATATCAAGGTCATCTTTGCGGGTGATGCTAACCATCATTACTATGAAATGACGATTACCGTCATTAAGGAGGATATCGAGCGTGGGGAGTTTGAGCCTGAGCTTGAAGGGGTAACCCCGGATACTCCAGATCCAGTAACTCCTACCAATCCTTCAACCCCAACAACGAAGACCACTACTAAGGTAACAACCAATACGACCAATAAACCAACAAGTCAAATCCCTGGTACTTCAAGTAGTGTTAAGACATCCAATATGACAACTTCAACTAGAGCTAGTGATAACACCACTAGTACTACTACTAAAGAAGAAGTTCAAAAAGAAGATAAGAAATCTTCTAGTAAGAATATTATTCTTTACGTTATAATTGGTATTATTGTGATTGCTATTGGGGCAACAATATTAATATTTAAAAATAATAAAAGGGTTTCATCATAGATGAATCCCTTTTAAACTATGTTATAATTAGATTACAATGGTGATAATATGTTAGATGATGAAATAATAAATATCTTTTATAAAATGGTTAATGAAGAGGTTAAAAATGGTCATGTTGATTGTTATTTTACCATCAACATGGCTTTTAACCTCGTTATTAATAATCAAGTTATTAGTAAATGTGATTTAGATGATAAAGCTTTAATCATTCTCGAATTGCATATTACTGATAAAGAACTATTTGATGAATTATTATGTACTTATGTTAAAAGAGCAAGTGAATATTATCATCCCTATAATTTTCATTTTTTAAATGATTTAGATTATATGAAAATACCTAATAGGGATGAATTAAAGAAACAATATTATATTAAATATCTAATATGTATGTTATTTGCTAATGCTACCTTAAGCGATTTTTTAAATCCCCTTGCTTTCTTAAAAAATAGAATTAATATGTTCGATGAACATGTCTTACCTTTAGATGAAGAAATATATATCGGTAATATTGAATCAATCGATGCTAAACTATATGCTAAAGAAGAGGTAAGTCCTATCAAAGCTGAAAGTCCTAGTAGAATTATCTGTTATTTAGAATTCCCTAATGGTTATACCTTAAAGATGCCGGAGATCTATTATGGATGTGGAGAGGATAATTATACTTTATATGGCATTCAAAAGACGAGTAAGAATAGTGAGGTTGATGAAAGACCTTATTTAAAACAGATAAGACATGGCTTTATAGCAAAGTTAAATGGGGCACCTGAGCATTACTTCCTTGCTGTCATGTTATTCTTATCACTATGTCGTGATAAGAAAATATATGTAGCACCATTACTTCCAGAAAGATGGAATGCCAAAAGAATGGCCTTAGCATTAAAAGCTAAAAGAAATAATAATTATAATGAAGATGTTTTAGATGAAGAACAAACACGTATTCAAACAACTCTAACGGATATCTTTATTCGTTACTTTACCAAGATTGAAGATGTTACTGAAGGTGTTGAGATAACCAA
>CANQQK010000095.1 GCA_947626015.1 uncultured Bacilli bacterium
TCAAATCTTAAGGTTAGATTAGGTCCCGTATTACTAGCTCTTAGTAAAGCCCAACTATCACCCTTAAAGACCTTAATACCATCGATAGTAGAATAATCATAGTTATGACTATCGCAATACTTCTTAACACCTTCAACGATCTTAAACTTCTTATCATCGGTCGTCTTAACCTTGATCTCTTCCGTATTATAATAAGTCTTTAAAGTTGAAGCTAGTTCATTTAAAGTCTTATCGGTCATCGATAACATCTCTTGAACTCTTAAACCAACATAGATACCATCATCATAACCTGGATGACGATCATGGAAGAAGATATGATTAGAGTACCCTCCACCAAAAGGAATATTCTTAGCATTAATAATACGTTCTTGTTGAGCACTTGATGGCGTTTCGATTAAAACCTTACCACCAGCTTCTTTGATCTTATCCTCTAAGACTTTAGAGCATTTAACATCGATAAGAACGGTTTTATTATCATTGTTTTCAATGATATCACCACACATCAAAGCCATCATAACATCAGCTTCGATGATATTACCTTTATTATCAACAAATCCGGCACGATCAGCATCACCATCATAAGCAATACCTAAATCAGCACGATTATGTTTAACAGCTTTGCATAGTTTCGTAAGATTGCTCTTAACATTAGGATCTGGATGATGATTTGGGAAATTAGGATTGGAATCACTATATAAGAAGATGGTTTCAAATGGAAGTCTTTCATAGACTTTTCTGATGATGATAGAAGCTGTTCCATTACCACAATCAACTACGACACGCATCTTCTTACGATCCCCTACACGAATCGAATTAGCAACATATTTAGCATAGGAATCAGCGATATCGATATGTCTTAATTTACCCTTACCTTCTTCGATTGGACATCCCTTATATGATAGATTATGGTAGATAACATCTAAGACTTCATGATCACAATGTTGGTAATCCTTACCAAATAATTTAAAGCCATTATCATCTTTCGGATTATGACTTGCAGTTACCATAATACCATATTCGATACCTAACTTACGACAAGCAAAGTTAAACATTGGGGTGGTTACTAAACCAATATAGATAACATCAATACCCGTTGATAGTAAACCTTCTACTAAACGTTTGGTCAAGTGTGGTCCACCAAAACGATTATCATGACCAACTACACAGAAGCTTTGTTCAACACTTAAGGTATAGGTACCAAATACTTGACCTAAACGATAAGCAAAATCTCCCGTTATTTGATGCGGATATATACCTCTTATATCAGCTTCTCTTAAAATACTCTTATCAAAATCCATTATTACACCCTCTTTAATCCTCTTCTTGAAATAAAGTCTTTGTCTCTTTCATCGATTTAGGAATTGCAATATCCATATATTTTAATATCGTTGGAGCAATTTGTGTTAAATCACCCTTTTTATTTAATGCTACATGCTTATCACGAATGATGAATGGTACTGGATTGGTTGAATGGGTAGTAATCTTTTCCCCATCCTTGGTTAACATTTCATCACAATTACCATGATCAGCCGTAACGATCAATTTATAGAAATTATTATCGACAGCTTCGATGATTCTTCTTAGACATTCATCAACAGTTTGTAATCCTTTAACCGTTGCTTCTAAGTTACCTGTATGACCTAACATATCAGGATTAGCAATATTTACTAAGATGAAATCATAATCTTTTTCTAAACATTTAATAACCCTATCGGTTACCTCTAAGACACTCATATTAGGTTTCATATCATAGGTTGCTACCTTTGGAGATGGAATCAAGAAGTTATCACAACCCTTTAATTTGGTCTTAGCTCCACCATTGAAGAAGAAGGTAACATGAGCATATTTTTCCGTCTCTGCAATACGAGCTTGTTTTAAACCCAAATCCGATAGATATTCACCCATCGAATAAATCTCTTCTTCGGGTTCGATTAAATTGATTAAATTCTTCGTATTAGGAACATTAACCATCGTTAAGACACTTAAGTTTTGAGGAACCTTAGCATTATACTCGTTAAACTCTTCATCCTTTAAAACGGTCAAGATTTGACGAGCACGATCACCACGGAAGTTTAACCATATAAGGCCATCATTATCACCGATAAAACCATTTTCATTGATAATGATTGGTGGAATGAATTCATCCGTAACATTCTTCTTATAGCAAGCTTTAATACCAGCACTATAAGAGTTAATCTTAACACCCTTACCATGGATGATAAGATCGGAATAAATCTTCGTACGCTCCCATTTGTTATCACGGTCCATAGCATAATACCTACCACATATCGTTGCAATATGACCAAGACCAACTTCCTTCATCGTAGCTTCTAAGCTCTTGATATAATCTCCGGCACTCATAACAGCTGTATCACGTCCATCGGTAATAACATGGAAGTATAAATCTTTGACCCCAATATTCTTTAAGTGACCGATGAAATTCTTCATATATTTGATATCAGAGTGAACTCCCCCATCACTTACCAAACCCATAAGATGAAGTTTACCACCCTTGGCTTTTAAATCATCTAAGAAGTTTAATAATTTTTCATCATGTTCGATCAACGTACTACCTAAAAGTTCATTACATAACGTTATATCTTGTTTTAATTTTCTTCCAGCACCAATGGTCATATGACCAACTTCACTATTACCAAATTGATCATCAGGAAGACCAACATACTCCCCTGATGCTTGTAAAATAGAATGAGGGTACTCTAGAAAAAGTTCATTATAGCAATCCATATTAGCTTGTTTAATAGCATTACCATATTCACTTTCATTGATACCGAAACCATCTAAAATAACCATTATTACTTTTTTCATAGTCTCACCTATTATTAATATTACCATAAAACCATTAAAAAAACGAGTATTTTATACTCGTTAACAGCTTAATAATTCAAAATAAGCATTACCTTTAGCATCTTTATCATTAATACCAGCTGGACTCATCTTCGCTCTTTGGGTCGTCATAAGACAGCGATAGGTCTTACCATCACTACGGACATAGTCCCCTTCATAATAGATAACCCCATTTTTAAACTCTTCCGCATAGAAGGATTCGATATCGAAAGTGGACTTACAATAACAGATTTCAATCTTACCTTCCATTGCCCGATTGGTCGTGGGATCGATAATCTCTTCACGACGTTCATCTTCACTAACGATATAACCACCCTTGATTAGATCGGGTATTTCAATCGTCTTACAATGATTAGGAGCATCCTTAACCTCATCTTTGATCGTTGAACCATACTTTTGAGCCGCTGCATTAAGCTCCGTTATTTTACTATGATACGTTTGTCTTTTAATCGAAGAATAGATCGATGTATAACTAGGTACCGC
>CANQQK010000096.1 GCA_947626015.1 uncultured Bacilli bacterium
GCCATACGTACCATGGCTTCATAGATTGATGAATCACCATGTGGATGGTAATTACCCATAACGTAACCAACCGTTGTAGCTGATTTACGATGAGGTTTATCTGGAGTATAACCCGATTCATACATAGCCCATAAAATACGACGATTTACGGGTTTTAAGCCATCTCTTAAGTCTGGTAAAGCACGGGCGGTAATAACACTCATTGAATATTCAAGGAATGATGTACTAACTTCACTAACGATATTATTTTCCGTTAAACTATCTCTTTCATGAAAATAACCACTGAAATTATCAGTATTAACATGAAGGCCAAGATCATTAACGACTTCTTCTTCATCTTTTTCTTCTTCAAAGGATACGACCTCTTCATTAGCAGCCTCTAAGATATCCTTTGTCTTTTCATTATCATCCATCATTTCACCTCCTAAATATCAATATTTTGAGCATACATTGCGTTTTCTTCAATAAATTTACGACGAGGTTCAACTTCATCACCCATCAAACGTTCAAAGATAGCATCAGCAGCTAAACAATCATCGACCGTAATCTTTCTTAAGACACGTTTTTCGATATCCATAGTCGTTTCGTTTAACTCTTCGGCATCCATCTCTCCTAAACCTTTCATACGAGCAACTTCAACCTTCGAACGAACACTTTCAGGAAGACTAGCAATATAATTATCCTTTTCCATATCATTTAAGACGTATTTACGCGTTTTTCCATGCATTATTCTAAATAATGGAGGTTGGGCAGCATAGACATGTCCAGCTTCGACGATTGGTCTAAAGAAACGATAGAATAACGTTAATAATAGAACTCTAATATGGGATCCATCGACATCGGCATCGGTCATGATGATGATCTTATCATAACGTAGTTTAGAAAGATCGAATTCTTCCCCTACTCCGGTACCAAAAGCGGTGATGATCGTTCTGATTTCTTCATTACCTAAAGCACGATCCAAACGGGCTTTTTCAACATTAAGGATTTTACCACGTAATGGAAGAATAGCTTGAGTCATGGAATCACGACCCTTTTTAGCACTTCCACCTGCTGAATCTCCCTCGACGATGAAGATCTCAGATACACTAGGATCCTTACTCTTACAATCGGATAGCTTACCGAAGAAATTAGAGATACTCAAATCCCCTTTTCTCGTAGCTTCTCTTGCCTTTTTAGCGGCATTTCTTGCACGACATGCAAGGATGGATTTATTAACGATAATCTTAGCTTCTTCAGGGTTTTCCATCAAGAATCTTTCAAATCCTTGAGAGAATACACTATCAGCAAGACGACGAACCTCGGAGTTACCTAAACGGCCTTTGGTTTGACCTTCAAATTGCGGATTTGGATGTTTACAAGAAATGATCATAGTAAGTCCTTCTTTGGTATCATCACCAGTTAAGGATTCATCCTTTTCCTTTAAAAGTCCCGTCTTACGAGCATAACTATTGATAACTCTTGTTAAAGCTCTTCTTACTCCTTCTTCATGAGTTCCACCATCATGCGTATTGATATTATTTACGAAGGAATAGATGTTTTCGTTATATCCGGTATTATATTGCATGGCAACTTCGAACATAACACCATCTTCTTCCCCATCTAAATAGATAATATCCTCATGAATTGGGGTTTTACCAGTATTGATAAATTTAACGTATTCCTTGATTCCACCTTCATAGATGAATCTTTCTCCCGTGGTATCTTCATCATTACGATCATCTCTTAAAGTAATAGATAATCCTTTATTTAGGAAAGCTAATTCTCTTATTCTAACCTTTAAGGTTTCATAATCATAGATATCGGTATCAAAGATATCAGGATCAGGTTTAAAACTTACAACTGTTCCGGTACGGGTTGGTTCACAATCACCGATAACATGTAGAGGTTCAACCGTATGACCACCATTTTCAAAACGAATCATATGAACCTTAGAATCCTTATAAACTCTAACTTCAACCCATTTTGATAAGGCATTTACGACTGATGCACCTACGCCATGAAGTCCACCAGATACCTTATATCCTCCACCACCAAATTTACCACCAGCATGCAAAACAGTATAAACGGTTTCAACAGTTGAAATCTTGGTCTTAGGATGGATATCCGTTGGAATACCACGTCCATCATCCTTAACAGTTATCGAATTATCCTTATTGATAACGACTTCGATATTATTACAATATCCAGCTAGAGCTTCATCGATAGCATTATCAACGATTTCCCAAACAAGATGATGAAGTCCTTTAACATCAGTGGTTCCAATATACATACCTGGTCTTTTTCTTACCGCTTCAAGTCCCTCTAGTACTTGAATATCCGATGCATCATAATGTGATGTTTCTTCTTTCATATCAATTATTCCTTTCTACAACTTTACCATTACTAATCTTAATGATCTTACTGTTCTCTTTAAGATGCTTACTTATCTTATTTAGTTCAGTCGTCGTAATGAAAGTTTGTATATCATCATTTAAAAAAGTTAATATATTATTAATTTTAGACTTATCTAGGTCACTAAAGAGGTCATCTAGTATCAATATAGGTTCAACACCTAATTTGTCTCTAAAAATGTCTATTTCGGCCATTTTAAGAGATATTATGGCATTTTTCTGTTCTCCTTGAGAACCAAAATCCCGCAAATTACGCTCATCACGGATAAAATCATAATCATCCAAATGAACTCCACTATTGGTTTTACCTAATACAATATCGCGTTCAACTTCCTTTTTATGCATCTTTAAGATATCTTCAACACTCTTATTGCTATAATCTGACTTATATCGAAGATGTAATCCTTCTTCATTCGTAATCTTATAGAAGTTTTTCTCTAAAAATACATTTATTTCTTCAATAAAATCAGCACGATACTTATGAATCTTTAAACCTAAATTAACCAATTGATTAGTTAAGATATCTAAATAATCTTTCGATGCTAATCCATTAGTATAAAGAGTTTTAAGATAAGCATTTCTTTGCTTTAAAACCTTATTATAGATCGTTAAAGTCTTTAAATAATCATTACTGAACTGCGATAATTCAATATTAATTAACTTTCTTCTTGTATTAGGTGTATCATTAATAAGTTTTAAATCTTCCGATGTAAAAAGCACAATATTAATATGGGAAAGATAATCCATCAATCTACTAACAGGATTATTGTTGATAAATACCTTTTTATCAACACCATT
>CANQQK010000097.1 GCA_947626015.1 uncultured Bacilli bacterium
AGTCTTTTAAATTATCTAGAGTTTCAAAATTTAGGTAATAAGGAAGCATTAGTAAGTGCTATTAAAGCTAAATTAGTCGAATTTAAATCTTTATCGGAAGAGGAATTAAGTTCTAAAGCCGCCTTAGATCAAGCTACTAAATATAATGAGGATTTAAAGAGAATCAATGTTATATCGACTAGTAAATATGATAATGATTCCGGAAAAGATATCGAATATATTTCCATAACGCATGAAGATGGTAGTGTTGAGATGCTCGTATGTGAAGGTAAATCTTCGATTAATGATTATATCAAGGATCATGCTGATGATGTTGCGACGAAGAGTGCGGATGAAATCTTTAAATATTTTAAACAAACCGTTCATAACGAATTAAAATTTTATAAAGAGAGTGAATTTGAAACCATCAATCCTAATCTAGCCAATAGTGCTATCATCAAGGAAGATGATGCTAAAGCTTTAGAAGTTGAAGAGGTTCATAAATATGCTGCTAGAAGAGGTATTGAAGATGATATCAAAGTAACGGTTGATCCTAATGGTGAAAGAATCTATATCGTTGGCGATGCTATAATGAAATTCCATAGTGATTTCCATGGGGAAAGAGTAATGGATGTCATTCAAGAATCAAAGATTAAAGCTAATACTAATGATTATGCCAGTCTTCTAAGTGAACTTGATGAACCAGAAAATAATGATATCTTTCAAAAATATGATACCGTTGAAGAAGCGCAAAAGGATGCTAAACCAACGGAAACTGATGAATTTATTACGATCGATTTTGATAGGGTATTCCCAGAATTCAATATCGAACGTTTGAAGAATTTAATCATTCAAAAACAAGTCTATGAAGCAGAACTTAATGCTGATGAATTAGGATATATTGCTCAGTCGATTGCTTTCCTTATTGGTTCGATGATGGAACGTGCTGAAAGAGGCGAACTTCAAACTGAAGAAGAGATTACCTTAGAGGATTATATGCATGATATCGTCGATAAATATGAAGCTATCGAAGAAGGCAGGATGAACGAAGATGAACTTAGTGAAACCGATAAACAATTAGCAGCGAAATATCTTGAAAATAAAGAAAAGATTAGAGCATTAGGATTACAAAATAAACCTAAGATGTTAGAGTTAAGAGATGGCAATAATAAAAGTGGTGTGGCTGCGGTTATTATCCTTTTAGAAATGTTAGCTATAGCTGGTTTTGTTCTCTTATTTTTGTCTATTGCTATCTAAAAAATAATAAAGTATAATGGTCTTAAGGAGAGTGTTTATGGACTATTTAGATGAAGTCGAAATGGAAATGATGAAGGCCCTTGATAACTTAGAGGCAAGACTTATCACAGTTCGTGCCGGAAGAGCCAATGCTAGTATGCTTAATGGAATTATGGTTGAATATTATGGTGCACCTACGCCAATCAATCAATTAGCAAATATTACTGTTCCCGAAGCACGTGAGTTATTTATTAAACCATTTGATCGTGGTGCCTTAAAGGATATCGAAAGAGCCATCAATGAAGCCAATATCGGTATCACACCAACCAATAATGGTGAAATGATCATCCTTACGGTTCCCCAATTAACTGAGGATACTCGTCGTAACTATGTTAAACAAGTTAAGGAAATGGGTGAACAAGCGAAGGTAGCATTACGTAATGCTAGACAAGATGCTAATAATGCTATTAAAAAGGATGAAAGCCTTACCGAAGATAATGAAAAAGCTCTTATGGATGATGTTCAAGAACTTATTAATAAATATAATAAAAAAGTTGATGATATGATCAAAGAAAAAGAAAATGAATTAATGAGTGTCTAACACTCATTTTTTGTTGCAAAAAAAATAATTAGCTTTGGCTAATTATCGAAATTAAATACATTGCTAGAGGTCCCATAAAACAAACAACCATGGCAAAGAACATGACCCACACCAATACTTTTACTCCAAATGATGTATCATTAGTTTTTTTAACACTCTTTTTTTTCTTCTTTGGTTCTTTTATTCTAATATTACCTACAGCACCGTTTTCTCTATCCATAAAATTACCACCTAGGTAGATTATAATACATATTCATAAAAAAAGGAATAGTTAATAATATTTAGTAGGTGATAATTTTGAAAAAGCAAAAACATGTTCTAATATTCGTAGCAATAGTTATCTTAGTATCTGTTATAACGGGTTTTATCTATGGTATAAATAGTGATTATGTCTTAGATAATTATTTAAGTAGTTTAAGTAATCATAATAATCTTTTCTTAAATGATTTGCTTTTAATATCGATCTTTTTATTCTCAACGATCTCTTTGATTGGTATTATCTTTAACACCTTTATTATGGGCATCGAAGGGGTTAGTATGGGTTTTATCTTGGGTTTATTCTTTAAAAGAAATAAATTTAAGGGATTGGCATATGGTTTATGCCTTATTGGGGTTAATCGTCTTTTAATGGTCATTATTTTAATGTATTTATATATCGTTGGGGTTATCTATGTAAAAAAGAGCATGCGTAATCTTGTGGGTTTAAGCAATGATTATACCCGTCATATGTTAATGCCTTTATTAAAGAAATATGGCCTTATTATCTTATTTGTTATCATATATGACATCTTAGTATACTTTTTTGGTAATATACTACTAAACTATTTAACATTTATGTTATAATACCCTTGGAAGTGGTAATTATGGGTAAAAAGGTCGTTGTTGGTATGTCCGGTGGCGTTGATTCATCGGTTGCTGCTTATTTACTTTTAAAAGAAGGTTATGAAGTAATTGGTTTATTCATGCGTAATTGGGATTCGATGATCAATAATGATATCGAAGGTAATCCCAATATTGGGAATAATATATGTCCGCAAGAACAAGATTATAACGATGCTTTAGCTGTATGTAAGGAGCTTAATATACCGCTTCATCGGGTTGATTTTATCAAAGAATATTGGGATAATGTGTTTACTTATTTCCTTGATGAATTAAAGAAGGGAAGAACACCAAATCCCGATTTAATGTGTAATAAATATATAAAGTTTGATGT
>CANQQK010000098.1 GCA_947626015.1 uncultured Bacilli bacterium
AATAAGAAGACAAGTATTGAAAGAATTCACCCTGAAGGAAGAAGATTAAGCTATGAAATAGCTGATAAGATTAATAGTTTAAACTATGATGGAGTTTATCTATTAAAGGAATCTAAAAGATATTATCCATATGGTTCTTTATTATCACATGTCTTGGGTTATGTCGGTATAGATAATCAAGGTTTATCGGGAATTGAAGCTTATTATGATGATTACTTAACTGGTGCAGATGGTTCCATCAAATATTTTTCGGATGGTAAGGGACAAAGACTTGATCGCTCAAGTGTGTATGAAGCTAGTGTCGCAGGTATGACCTTAGCTTTAACGATCGATTTGGATGTCCAGCTTGCAATCGAAAGAGAACTCGATAATGTTATGATGCAATATAATCCTGAACAAGCTTTGATTGTAGTGGCTGATCCCAAAACCGGAGAAATCTTAGGAATGTCCAGCCGACCTAATTTTGATTCCAATAACTATGGTGCATATGACCTAGAAACCATCAATCGTAATCTTCCGATCTTTAATACCTATGAACCAGGAAGTACTTTTAAGGTTATCACCTTAGCTTCTTCGATTGAAGAAAAGGTCGTTAATCTCTTTGAAGATCGTTACTATGATGGTGGAAGCATTAGAGTTGAAGGGGCTAAGATTAAATGTTGGAAAGCAGGAGGTCATGGCTCCGAAAGTTTCTTGGATGTCGTTAAGAATTCCTGTAACCCCGGTTTTGTCGTCTTAGGTCAAAGGCTAGGTAAGGAAAGGTTAATGGATTATATTAAAAAATTTGGTTTTGGTGAAGAAACGGGAATCGATTTATATGGCGAAGAGAATGGAATTCTCTTCGATGTTGATAAGATGGGGCCGGTCGAGACCGCTACGACCGCTTTTGGTCAAGGGGTTTCGGTAACACCACTGCAACAGGTCATGGGAGTATCTGCCGCTATCAATGGGGGAAATCTCTATACTCCGTATATCGTTAAATCCATTGCTTCCAGTGAAACCAATCAAACGATCAAAACATTCGCACCGAAGCTTAAAAGAAGGGTTATCAGTGAAGAAACCTCATCCCTTGTTAGGTATGCTTTAGAGAGCGTCGTTGCACAAGGTACGGGAAGAAATGCTTATATCAATAAATATCGTGTTGGTGGTAAAACGGGTACGGCCCAAAAGGTTAAAGATGGTGCTTATTTGGATAATAACTATATCGTTTCCTTTATTGGTTTTATGCCCGCCAATGATCCGGAAGTTATCGTTTATGTAGCTATCGATAATCCCAAGGGTGTCGTTCAATATGGTGGTACAGTTGCTGCCCCTATTGCTAAGAATGTCTTAAATAGTTGTATCGATATCTTAGATATTAAAGAGAGTAAAAGTGATATCGAAAGAGTCTATGAACTATGGGATGTCAAATATTATGAAGTACCTGATATTACGGGTATGACTCTAAAAGAAGCTAGAAATACTTTATATCCTAATTTTAAAATTGAATATTCGGGTACAGGAGATAAAGTAATCTATCAATCACCTAAAGCTAATGAATATGTTAAAAGTGGAGGTAGTGTTAAGGTAATGCTTGGTTAACATAAACCTTTTCTTTTTTTAAAAAAATTTGTTATAATGAAAATAAGGTGATCATATGGAAGAATTTATTCATGAAATGAATCGTCTTTGTGAACAAAAAAGAGGTTTAATGGAATATGAATGTCAAGATATAATCCGTTCATATCGTCCTAAACTAATCAATCTTGTAATTGGTGTCTTAGAAGACTCATTTAGATCATTTCGTTCTAGTCAATATGAAGACTATATCGATGAATATCTTGTATATGAAATAAGTAAAAGATTAAATGATCTAAATGATAAAAACTTTGATAATATTAGAAGTCTAAATTCTTCTATTGAAAATATATCTCATCGTAAACCATTAGATAGTTTACCTGGTTATATGGAATATGATCTCAATGAATTAAGAAGAAGATTAAATCCCGAAGCTTTCTTTGATATCATCGATGAATTCGTTAATAATCTAACCCGTAAATTAATGGGACAATACTTAGGTAGTAATGAACCGCATCTAGATGATACCTTATATGAAATCAAAAGATTCTTAAGTGCTCGTTTAAGAAGACAAGTTGAAGATCTATTTGATGAATATACAACATCTTTATCAAAGATGGAAATCGAAACCTACTTAAAAGAATTCAATCGTGGTATCGATCGTTTAAAGAAAGAACAAGAAGAAAAAGAAGAAACCAATGAGGTATCTTTCCAAGATATCAAAGATCAAGAACGTTTAATCATTCTAAGTGGTATCGATTTAATCGATACTGAAAAAGGAATGAAGATCGTTCATCCTTATACCAAACGTTTAGAACCTTTAATAACTAAAAGAGAAGGTGTCTATGGTACTAAGGATGATACGATTGAAATCGATCTATCGATACCTAAAAGAGTACGTATTAAAAGAGGTAATGACGTTATCGTCTTTGATGGTATTATCTTAACCTTTGGTTATACCTCTATGGAAAATAATATGCGTTTAGCTTTTGATGGTAATAATGATTTACATTATTACTATCAAGATAATGAAGTCAGTAAACCTGTTGAAATTGGTTTAGTACTAGATGCTTTAAAGAGTCAATTCCCTTTATTATATGAACAATTCATGCAAAGAGAGGAATTTGCTCGAGATCAAGCTCTAGCAGATAATTTTGAAGTTGAAACCCAAGCTTTCATTCATGAAGATGGTAATGTTAAATTAAATCCTAAGAATCGTGAACATAATCTTGAATTATTAGCTTCATGTGGTTTAGAAGCTATCGAACATGATGATGGTTTATATTTCTTAGTTGGTGGTAAGGAAAGAAAAGCTAAGGGTGATAATTGGATTACCCTAGAAGGTGTCAAAGACTTCCTATATCGACCTAACTTCTATATTGCTAATCATGGTAGTGTAACGGGGCCATTCTTTGAATTCAAGGTTGGGGAA
>CANQQK010000099.1 GCA_947626015.1 uncultured Bacilli bacterium
CCTAGCATAAACGTTTGCGTTATCGGATGATGAGTTGTCATATAGACATTAGGATCTCTCATAATAACCCAATCAGCATACTTATTAGGAACATTGAAATATTGTTTTATTTGGAATGAAGGATCAGGAGATAATACAATTGGATAAAAAGCAATAATATAAATACTCCAAAAGATAAGAATCGTTAATAAACTAAAAAGAAAAGGATGTTCATTAAACTTACGAATAATCTTCTTACCCCACTCCTTATGAGGTTTTAATTCTTTAATCTTAATCTTCTTAAGTCCATATTCTATATAATATAAGATAACCTTAAAAATACTATAATAACCGATTACTTTAATAATACTTAAGATAAATGCTATTAAAAAATTAAATATTATAAAGTAGGTTTTAGCTTCACTTAAAACTTCTCCTAAAAGCATAAAGATAGCAAATATCAAAGCCATAATCTTAGTACTTTTATCAATCTTACAATCTTTACTCTTTTCATAGATATAAAAGAAGACAACTAATAAGATCCCTAATACTAAATTATTTGTTGAAAAAGCATTATAAAAATAATTATTCTTTAATTTAAGAAATTTATTGATGCTAAAAAACAACGCTATAATACTAAAGAAAGATAGAACGATATTTTTTATTCTTTCCTTATTTAGCATACTATCACACTCCACGAAACATTATATCACTTATTTTTTGATATAACCATTATAAGTAGAATGGGAATTATTTACAATAATAAATGCTTCATTATCGAGCATCTTTAACATCTTAAGACATTCATGCATTCGTTTCTTATCAACAATAATAAATAAGAATTTTTTATTATCAACCGATTTTAAAACAGTTACACCAAAGTCTTTATCTTTAATCTTCCCTATCTCTTTATTAGTAATATTATTAGAGATAACTTCGATGTTTACAACTCCTTTAATAAATAGATCATCAATTAAGGTACCAATATAGGTTCCACTGGCATAACCTAAAGAATATGAAAGGGCAATCAGCCAAATAGGACCATCAGTATTTAAAGCTTCCCTAGCAGCAAAAAACCAAACCATAACTTCCGCAAAAGCAAAGATGGTTGCTAAGGCTTTTTCATTCTTAACAACAAAGATTGTTCTAACCGTTCCTAAACTTACATCGATTATTCTTGCTAAAAGGATTTTTAAACATAAGAAGAACACATCGAACACCTCATCTATTATTATATTAACTTATTAATTTATTATGCATATGATACATTGGAGGTATAAATATGTTATTTGAAATCGAAAATACTTTGGTTTCCCATAAGAATCAAGAAAATAAATTATGTGAATTAGATAATGGTTTCTTTAAAGGTAATATGTTTGAAAAACTATATGAAGGATATAAGAACTACTATCCTTGTCGTATCGAACCTAAAAGTCAAGAGATGAAAGATTTATTAGAGATTATGATGTTAGATTTTGCTATCAATGATTTAAATCTTTATCTCGATATTCATGAGGATGACCATGAGATGTATGAAGTATTTAAACAATATGCCATGATGTATAAGAAGAAACTCATGGATTATGAAAGAAAATATCAAGTGTTATGTTTAACCGATGATATTTTAGGAAAATATACCTGGACTAGTAGTCCATGGCCATGGGAGGAATACGATGTTTAAGTATGATAAAAAGATGCCGTATCCAATCGACATCAAAAAGAAAGATTTAAAGATGGCAAAATATATCTTAACGCAATTCGGAGGATCTAATTCTGAACTAGCAGCAGCATTAAGATATTTTTCGCAAAAGTTTACAATGCCTGATGAAGAAGGTAAAGCTTTACTTAATGATATTGCAACCGAGGAATTAGGTCATCTAGAGATGATTGGCGCTATGGTTAAAGCTTTAACTAAAGGTGCTACCGTGGAAGAGATGAAAAAGGAAGGATTGGGAGGCTACTACAGTGAACATGGTGTTGGTCTTTACCCAGTAAATGCATCAGGAGTTCCTTTTACCATCACCTTTGTAGCGGTTACGGGAGATGCCTTAGCTGATCTATCGGAAGATATGGCCGCTGAACAAAAGGCACGTGCAGTCTATGAAAATCTAATCGACCTTGCTACTGATGAAGATGTCATCAATCCCCTACTTTTCCTAAGACAAAGGGAGATTGTTCATTTCAATCGTTTTAAAGAATTATATGATCGTTATAAAAGAATAGGCCTTGAAAAAGGAAGATAATATAAAAACCACCAGTTATGGTGGTTTTCTCATGTAAAAGAAATAAATCGACTATTACTTTAAAAAATTTATTAAACATTACAAGATATAACATTATGTTTCAAAGTTGTGTTAACAAAAAATTATTTTCCAAATAAAATCATAAAAATATATGTCACTAACTTTTATTCATAAGAAACAAAAATCGAAAAGCGACTTAATTATTTGTCTAAATACCAATTTCCAGAATGACTAGATTTACATAATCCCCATACAGAATTCTTAATAGTTAGTTTATAGAATCTAGATTCGTTAGATTTACTATTATCTGCCCAACTACTAGTAGCACCTTTACCTACGGTCATCCATGCGGAACTTTCGCCTTGCTCATTGGTTAGTCTAACATCGACGTCATTATAATTTCCCGTGCAATTATTTAAATTGTATTCATTTTGATAATACTGCCTACCCTTTGCTTCTTTAAAGTATTTTCCGGTCATATAATTTCCACTAAAAGCTGGAAGATTAATTCCAGCATATTTTTTTACATTTGTTGCAAACACGCCAGCACTTGAAACAATTATACTTAATACTAAAACCAATACACTAACTTTCAATACTTTCATTCTTTATCCTCCTTCCTAATAATTTTTTATAAGAAAATAGTTCTACTTCCTTACAACTTAATTCTATACCTTTAGTATCGATTGTTGTAGGACTTTAAGGTTCCTTTATGTCATTTCACTAATATAAAAACATATAAAAAATAACTACATTTA
>CANQQK010000100.1 GCA_947626015.1 uncultured Bacilli bacterium
TTCTTTGAAGTCCATTACTTCACCTTCTTTTAACGAAATTCTTCAAATTCTTTCTCTAACTCTGCTAATTCCTCTTGAGTTACTTCCTTACGGGTATTAGTGCTTTCTAACCAAGAAGGTACGCTAGCAAACTTAGTCTTCATATTAGTGTTATTCTTAGTCTTTCTCGCCATGCTTTCCTTATAGCTTTGCTTAGCCGTTTCCATAGCTTCTGGTACTGTCTTAATCCCCTTTTTTACCCATGATGATGCGATAGCATCAATATGATTTAAGACCAATTTATTATCATTAATACGAATCTCATAATCGATTAAAACATTGATAACTCCCGGAGGTAATTTAAAATCAGTTGCTAAATGATCTAAGATATCTAATTCCTTCTTAATCGGTTTAACTCCCCGATTCTTACTCATTAAGAAATCATATGGTTTCGTATTTTCAAAGACATATATCATCTTTGAAGATGATGATTTATCCATAATCTTGGTCTTTAAATAATCAGGTTGAGTTTTATATATTAATGTTGGTTTACTACCATTATTATTAAACTCATAATTCTTTCTAACAGCTTCTTTTAACTTATCCTTATTAATAACACCATTTTCACTTATTACAACACTTAAGATATCACACATCTTAATGGTATCGATATTATATACGAACGCTAATTGATTGATTAGTTCACGCATTCTTTTATTGAAGGTTTTCGTATTGATTAAACCAGATGGTATTGTATCCATAATATATTCAAAATCGATTAGATTATCAATATCGATACCTAATCTTGTTTGTTTACGTAATTCTTCATTATTAGCTTCGATACTTGATACCGAAGTAAAAGCTTCATTTAATTTCGAAGTAATCTCTTCATAATCATCTAGTTTAAAATTAGGTTTATGATAATACTTTATTAGATTATCATATTCCTCTTCACCAATATTATTTTTAAGTAAAGTACTAAGAATCGTATTATTAAAGAATTCATAAGGACTTAATGGTGAATATAATAGATATAGATATTCATTAGTATTATTACCTTTTTTAACAAAGGTTTTTAATAAACCTAAGGCTTCTAAAGCCTTACGGGATTTTTCAATATTAGTAAGATCACTTTTCATGATCGTCATTAAATGATGATGTGTATAATCTAAACTCATAAGATCTAATTTATCTAAATCCGAATATAAAGTAAGATAAAGACTTATGGCACTATAACCGATTATCGGTTCATAAAGACTTATAAGAATCTTCTTATCAATCTCCGTTAAAACACTTTGATTGATAATCGTATATGAATCTGATGCTAATAGATTATATGCCATGATTATCACCTTCATTTTATATTTTATAGTATTTAAACTATTTTTACAAGATAATGAAAAAAGAACTAAAAATAGTTCTTTTAAACCTCTTGAATAACCGCAATAATCATTGGTTTACATTCGGTTTCATGATAGAAATATTTACTTAGTTCTTCTCTTATTTCATTCTTTATTTGATTATAATCAACATAGTTAGGTGTCGTATTATCTTCGATAATAGCACTGGCGATTCTTTTGATCTCTTCTAACATTTCAAAGGAATCTTTAACATAGATAAAACCTCTCGTAATAACTTCAGGACCAACAAGCATTTTCTTTGTTTGACGATCAAGAGTTGCTGATATTAACATGATACCATTTTCCCCTAACATCTCACGATCCTTGATTACTAGTTCACCAACATCATCACTTGATTTACCATCGATTAAAACATCTTCGATCATCATGGTTTCAAATTTATCTTGTAATTCACCATCGATAAATTCAACAACATCACCATTTTGCTTTAAAAGGATATTTTCCGGCTTCATACCAAGAGATGATGCTAAGTTAGCATTATTAACCATTAAACGATATTCACCCTTAACAGGCATATAATATTTAGGTTTAACGAGATTAAGCATGATCATCAAATCCTCTTGTGATGGATGATGTAAGACCGTCTTATCCTTAGGTATCGTAATACTCTCAGCCCCTTGCATCGATATCTCATCTTGAATATGAACAAGCATCTTTTCAATAGCATCATACTTAGGTTCTGCAAAAACAACAGTATCTGTTGTTTTTAATTTAATAAATTTATCCCCATTATTAACAATCTTATCAACACTACCATATGGTTTAGCACGATCATCACATACTAATAAAATTGATCTCTTGCCATCAATATCTGAAAGATCACCAATAACGTCATCTTCAACAACCAAATACTTATTCTTAATAGCCATATTAATAATACTTTGTAACTTCTTACCCATTACCACAACCTTACGATGCATATTCTTAGAAGCATCAAAGATTTCTTGAATCGTATGTAAATGAATTGGTAATACCGATATTATTAATCTACCTTCAGCATGATTCATCGTATCCTTAAACCAATTAGTCATACGATGATGCGGACTAGTATGTCCTTCATGCTCAGAAAAACTAGATTCGCTTAAAAGACATAATACCCCTTGCTTACCAATATAAGCAATCTTACCTAAATCCATAGCATATGCCCCATCCATAGTTGGATCAATTAAAAAGTCTCCTGTATAACATATAGCACCATCACTAGTATTAATAACATACATTACCGCATCAGGTACTGAATGACTTACATTAATTGGAAATACTGATACTTTACCAAAGGATATCTTCTTATGTGCTTTTATCTCTATTATATTCTTTTCATTAAATCCCTCTAATAAAAGATATTCTTTAGTATACTTAGTACAATATATTTTTATATTAGGAATATTCTTAACCAAATCGAATACTCCCCCAACATTTTCCGTATGAGCATGCGTTAAAAATACTCCTGCTATACGATCCTTATTCTCTTCTAAATATTTATAATTAGGTATAATATAATCTATTCCATACATACTATCAGTTGCATATTTAAGACCACAATCCAATAC
>CANQQK010000101.1 GCA_947626015.1 uncultured Bacilli bacterium
CTCCCTAATATATCATCTTTTTTAGGTACTTCAGTGGAAGATATACAATAGAATTTCTTATTGATCTTGGCATCTCTTACCTTTTTCCTTAAGATTCTTGCTAAAGGATCATAACTGGTCTTATCAAGTGTGGTAATACATAATTTAGTAGGATCTAACTTCTTAGCTGTACCTAAACAGGTTAAGAGTTTATAATCATATTTTAAAGATAATTCCATAAGAGCATATTTAACATCGATACTATCACAAGCATCTAAAACATAATCATAATTCATATCTAATAATTCCTTAATATTATCCTTATTAAGACGTTTTTCATGGCCATCGATTAAGATGTCATCTCTAATCGATTTAGCTCTTAAAATGCCTTCTATTACCTTAGAATGACCAATATTATTCTTATTCGTAATCAATTGACGATTGAGATTAGATATTTCAATCTTATCATAATCGACAATCGTTATATTATTAAATCCATTACGTACTAGTGCTTCTAGAGCATAAGACCCTACTCCCCCAACACCGATAAGTAAAATCTTTTTACTTTGAATAAGTTTAAAGTTATCTTCACCAATCAAAGATATTAAACGTTCAAACATAATATCACCATCTATATTTTATCATATTTTGGCATAAAAAAATGCCTAAGAGACGTCGCGTGATAAAAGACCCGCTCGCACGAGGTGGGCATCACATGACCTGCTTTAGGATCCCTACGTCAATGACAAGGTCTTCAACACCACAGATCAATTAGATTCCCAAGTATCACATTTAGTCGGTTTTATAAGTTTGACCTCTCTTAGGTACTTTAAATATATCATATAAATATCATATTAGTAAATATAATTAACATTTATTGACATAAAAAAGATGAAAAGCATTTATGCTTTCCATCTTTCAACGACATTACAGTTTGAAGAATAAGGAGGTGGATTTGGCATATCCATCTTAACGATAACCGGTATCTTAAAGGCATTACCAAATGCTACCATAGTTCCACTTTGCAAACTGGTAAGTTTCTCGATGATATCACCAGAGATATTTGGTAGCATCTTATTGATGTAATCAAGGTCTCTTGGGTGGGTCATCTTAAGAATACAGAAGTTACTCATTTGGGCAATAACGGTTTCACTTATCTCAACCGGTCTTTGACTTACCAAATCAAGCATAACGCCATATTTACGACCTTCCTTAGCGATTCTTTCAAAGATATTATATCCAAGTAAGAAGTGATCGTTATCTTGAACAACATAGCGGTGGGCCTCTTCAATAAATAGATGAAAAGGTATCGCTGCTCTTTCCTTACGGCTCTTAGCAAAATCGAAGATCATCTTAGAAAATATTTTAACCATCGTCTTAGCTAGGTTATCATCGACATCTTCAAGATTGATATTAACGATTTGACTTCTTTTATTATTATAAACGATCAAAGAAGATATATAATTTTCCAAAGTAATATAATTAGGTACATCGAAATACTTACGATTACTAGAATTATTTAAGGCATGTAATCTAACTTGTAGGATTACGGCATTATCTTGCATGATTCTATTTCCTAAGAAACCATCGCCAATTAAGGTAAATGATAAGGCTCTTTCCAAATCATCCAAGGTATAATATGCATCTTTAGGTTCTTCCATATGTTGTTCAAGTTCATCATCGATAAACTTAAGCAAATATTCATTGATAAGTACGGATTCACCAAACTCACCATTACGGTCGATACCAAAACATTCGGAGAACTTACGAGTATAACCAATACCTTGAATATCGGTATTAACATTGAACTCAGGTGTTGAACAATCAGCTAAGATAGTAAAGATATCATTTTTCTTACCAGCGGCATTTTGGTTAGAGAATAATACGGACATAATAGCTTTAGCAATCAAGTGATTCTTTAACTTCTTCGTATCATTATCATCACGGGAAAATAACTTGGTAAGCTTTAACATTCTTTCAATAATCGTATATTGATGATGGTTATCAGCTTCTAGAAGTAAACACATATCATCAATCGTTAATAAGAATACGGGAATCTTTAATAAGACATCATCAGCATCCGTTGGATTGGATGTAATAAATTTATATTGATAATTCGGATTGAATTGATTTAAAACCTTAAAAGCAGTTTTATATTCACCATAAGCATCGAAGATGAATAGATTAGCATTAAATGATAAGAAGTTTTTATTTAAGAAGATATTTTGAATGATACGGGCTACCGAACATGATTTACCAGAACCAGTATTACCAAATATTGATAGATGGTTAGAAAACATATCATTGATATCGACATAAACATCCTTACCATTATAGATAGCACTCTTTCCAAGATATAGATTACCAGGTAGATTGCTTCCCATAATAATATTTAATTCTTCATCATTGATGATGCGTACCGTACTATCAAGAGTTGGTTTTTTAATAGTACCTGGTATAAAACGATTATCGACGAATTGTCCCATATAATCGATATGTGCAATATCCCCATCAACCTTCTTAACTTCACCTAGTAATCGTTGATCTTTATTTTCAAATATTACATGGAGATTCATAAGGTTTGGTACAACCATATGCTCTTTATGGATTTCCACCATTGCTGTAACATCATCAATATTTCTAATATTACCAAACATACTAACCATCCTCTATTCTTAATAATTATAACATATTTTTTAATAATTAAACTATATTTATAAATTCAAAATCGATATTTCGTAGTTTAGGTAATGTATCTTTAACATATAGATACATTAATAAATCCCCTTTTTTAACCATATCCCCTTTTTTGACCTTTAACATAATACCAACTGTATAATCGATCGTATCATCTAAGGTTAATTTCGATGCTCCCAACTTTTGAGCTAACTTAGCTGCTCCTAAAGCATCGATATTTTGAATAACGCCATCATATTTAGCTCTTACAGGTAT
>CANQQK010000102.1 GCA_947626015.1 uncultured Bacilli bacterium
GAAAGAATTCGTCTATTCTATGTTGCGCTTACAAGAGCCAAAGAAAAGATTATTATGATTACCGAATTTAAAGATAAAAATAACTCTAGAGTTTCGGAAGATGAATTAAAAAGAGTATCTTCATATCAAGATATCTTATCTCTAATGAAAAAAGAGATATCACCGTATGTTAAAGAGATTGATCTTAATAAGATTGATATCAATAATGAATATAATATCGTTAAGAGTTATAACTATGATGATTATATACCACAAAATAACGATCCTATCACTTTAAAACAAATAGATATTACTAATACCCTAGTAGAAGATAAACACTTCTCTAAAGCCTTAAATAGTATCATTGATGAAGAATTAAGAAATAAGTTAGATTTTGGTACTTACATGCATTATGTATTTGAAGTATATGACTTTAAAAATGATAATCAAGATGAATTAGATCTTAATGATGAAGAGAGATTACATCTAAATAATTTCTTAAAACATCAAGAACTATCGCATATTAAAGAAGCTAATATCTATAAAGAATTTGAAATTCGTTATGAAGATAATAATGATATCTATCATGGATTTATCGATCTCTTAATCGAATATGAAGATCACTTTGATATCATTGATTATAAACTACAAAATATCGATAGTGATGAATATGTTAAACAATTAAATGGTTATAAAAAATATATTGAAAATAAATATCATAAGGAAACTAATATCTATCTATATTCAATCAATCAAGATATTTTAAAAAAATTAGATTAAAGAAGGAGTAATCCTTCTTTTTAATTGGTACATGTATTATAGGAGGTATTATGGAAGATATATTTAAAATCAATGGTTATCGTTTAGATGATACTTAAATAGCTGCTATTAAAAGTCCTCATAAATCAACGATCGTTATTGCGGGAGCTGGTTCTGGTAAAACATTTACTATCATGGGTAAAATAAAATATCTAATCGAATGCGAAGGTATCAAAGAAGACGAAATATTATGCATCTCATTTACTAATGAAACCGTTAATAATCTCTATGGTAAATTAAGAGATATGGGTTATGATATCGAAGTTAAAACCTTCCACCGATTAGGGTTAAAGTTTCTTAAGAATCGTAATTATACACCTATCGAAGATGGATACTTAGAATTTATTATCGATGAATATTTTAAATCCTTTATCAAATATGATAAGAAAAGAGTTAGGATTTTAAAGAATCTCTTATTTACAGAGCAATCCATCGATAAGATTTTAAAAAGTGAAGAATATCTTCATCTTAAAGAACTTATTGCAACTTTTATTCGTCTTGCTAAATGTAATAACTATTCGCTAGTCGATATCTATAATGTTTATAAAAGAGAGTTTTTCAACAATAAAATAATTCTCCATAATATATTAGATATCTATATGATATATAGTAGGGAATTGGAATCCTTAAACCGGATTGATTTTGATGATATGATCATCAAAGCTATCGATGATGTTAAATACTTTGATCTAAAATATAAATATATTATCATTGATGAATTTCAAGATACATCATTAATTCGCTATGAGTTAATTAAAGAAATAATCAAATATACTCAAGCTAAAGTATTTGTCGTTGGGGATGACTGGCAAAGTATTTATCGTTTTAGCGGATGTAATTTAAATCTCTTTATTAACTTCAATAAATATTTTGAAGATTGTGGTTATTATTATTTAAAATATACCTATCGTAATAGTAATGAATTAATATCGGTTTCTTCATCATTTATAATGAAAAACAAGAAACAATTACAGAAATCAATTGTATCTAATAAGAACAATAATTTCCCACTAGTAATCATGTTCGAATATACACCGGAAGAGGTATTAAAGATGATTGGTGATAAAGACACATTAATTCTTGGGAGAAACAATGCTGATATTGCGCATATCGATTATGAAAATAAACTAACCATTCATCGCTCTAAGGGATTGGAAGCTAATAATGTTATCTTGGTTAATTCCGATTCCATTCCCAATATGATCAAATGTGAAGATATTTTAAAATATGTTTTAAATGATAAAGATTATATTCTCTTTGAAGAAGAAAGAAGATTATTTTATGTTGCACTTACAAGAACTAAAAATCGCATATTTATCTTAGTTAATAAAAAAATAAGTCCCTTTGTTAAGGAACTTATGCATGATTATAAAAACTATATTAGAGTACTAAAGAAGAGGTGATATTATCAATTGGCAAATTATTGATCAAGATGTTCATAAATATATGGAGTGGTTTATCTTACCTCATTTAGTTTCCTTTATTATATTTCGTTTATATATCAATAATACGATTATTGATGAACCATATATGACATTATATAATACGATTAAAACATATGTTAATATCATCGATGAAAATGATTATCTAATATATAAGATGACCGAAGATATATTAAAGAATCATTATCATTTAAAAATCATCAGTTTAAATCCCCTTGTAGTAAGCTCAAATTAATCTCTTTTGATAAGGGATTTCTTTTTAATGACTTCACCATTTTGGGGCCCAGTACCTAAGGCAGCAATAGGAACACCCGTTTCGGATTCTAACCAATTAAAATATTCTCTTAAATATCTATTGAAATAGTAATCATCAAAATTACCGGTATTATGAGCATACTCAAGTGATAGATGTTGAAAGAAGTTTAAGTATAAATATGTTGGGGTATTGATACGACAATTGTTTTTTAATTTAGCAATATCTAAATCAAAGATACGTCTTTCCATCTTCGTTACAGAGGTTTGCTCTGATTGATCGATAATCGTATTTGGTAGAAGATCAACTTCATACATTGGGACATCGATAAGTTGTGATTCATAGATATCTTGCCCTTTAGATTTATACACTAATCTTTCAAGTTCTAAGGCTTCTAAAAG
>CANQQK010000103.1 GCA_947626015.1 uncultured Bacilli bacterium
GATCTTTATTCCGTGAAGATCAATTTAAATGATCGTGATCAATGTTATCGTTTACGTGATATCATCTTAGGTAAATACCCATCTTTAGAAGAGAAGTCTAAGGATTATATTGCATCACCAAAGAACAATATGTATAGTTCATTACATACTTCGATTATTGGTCCTGAAGGACGTAAATTCCAAGTACAAATTCAAACGAAAGAGATGCATACTATCAATACGCATGGTATTACCGCTTACTGGGCCTTACTTGGAAGTAGAGAAGGAATCAATGTTTCGAAATTGATGCAAGATGAAGTCAGTGCTTATCCATTCTTTAAGGTTTTAAGAGATATTAGAGGTGCTAACTTCCGTGATGAAGACTTTAATCAGGAGGTTAAAGAAACCATCCTTACCAAACACATCAATGCTAAAACGCCAAATGGGGATATCATCGAACTACCACTTGGTGCTACTGTCGTTGATTTTGCATATCGCATTCACTCTGATATTGGCGATACCATGACTGGGGCCATGGTCAATGGTGAATATGTCCCACTAAACTATGAGGTCCAAAATAATGATGTCATCACCATCATTACCAATAAAGATTTTATCGGACCTAAAATCGATATGATTCCTCTATGTAAGACCAGTACTGCTAAAAGAAAAGTTAAAGAATTACAAAGAATTAAATACCGAAAAGAGAATTAATCCATTTAATTCTCTTTTGTTTATCCCTTTATTTTGATATTATATGAGTTGTGAAAAGGGAAGTATAAGTATGGATTATGAAAAGGTTGGTATCTTTTTATATGAACTTCGTAAAAGTAGAGGTTTAACACAAAAGGATATCGCTAATCGTTTTTATATAACTAGAGAAGCTGTCAGTAAATGGGAAAGAGGTCTATGTCTACCAGATTATCCTATCTTAGTAGCATTATCACAATTTTATAATATAACCATTAATGAAATCTTATTAGGTCAAAGAATTGATAATATCAATAAAGATGCTATTGAAGCTGTAACCATAAATATTATTAAAACAACTGATAAAAAGATTAAGAAAACTAAATATATTGCAACTATTGCCATATTATTAGTAATATGTGTAATGTTATTTATGTACTTTATCTATAATTATAATTCGATAAAGATTTATACTGTATCAGCAGCTAATGATGATTATATAGTAAAAAATGGTGAGTTATATATTTATAAAAATAAAGCTAGTTTAAATCTTGGATTAATATCATCTACTAATAACGAAATACTTACTCGTGATGATGGTTATAAAATAAAAGTATATTATGATAAAGATAATAAGAAAGTATTCTATAATGCTAATGATTTAGATAGCATCTATATTAATCTTTATTCATTCAAAGAAGCAACCAGAAATGTATCTTTGGATGAAGTATTAGATGACTTATATATTGATATTATCAAAGGTGATAAAGTATCTACTATAAAAATAAACTTTGATATCTATTATGAAAATGATTTTAAATCCATATTCTTTGGAAATAATGAAAGATTCTATTTAAAAAATAAAGAAGATGACTCTAATTCAATTAGAGAAAAAAGCGAAATTTATATTAATGGTGAAAAATATGATGTTGATAAAGAAGATGGTGTGATAAAACTTAATAGTGAAAATGGTAATATAGTTTTATATTATATTTCAGACAAATCAATAAAGTTGTTTACGGATGATGCAATGTTCAATTATTATAGTGATAATTACTGTTCTCCAAATGAATGTACTCGATACGAGAAATATGTTGATATTATTAGGAATAAAATTGAAGAATTAGGACTTAATTAGTCCTTTTTGTTTATAAATTATTATTTTATTTTATAATTAGAAAGGGTAGTAAGATATGAAGAAAAAAATCTTATTGGGAATTATGATTTTGTGTTCTTTGTTGATAACTTCTAATGTTAAAGCCGATGAAATCTTTTTTACAAACAAGAATGGGGTAGAATTCACTAAATTTCAATATAGAACAGCTGTCGATTCATTGGGATTGTATTCAGTATTAAATATGGATAATGAATTTTATAATAGCATTCATATAAGTTTTTGGGATGAAAGCACAACAAAAGTTACAGTTTTAGAAGATCATAATGTTGAACTGATAGAAGGAGCAGCATCAACTCTAGATGAAAGATACCATGAGACGACTTATAAAAAATTAACAGGGGTAACTGGTTGCCCATCAGGAACAAATTATTGCATTATAGATATTATGGTAAATTGGAAGAAAAATCCTTCTGTTAGAAGTTATGATGTAATAGGGACTCTATTACACGGGACAACTTTTTATAATGACACAGCAACGGCGGCAGCTAAAATGAATGGAGATGTTACTTCTTTTGTTGTCGAAAAAAGAACTTCAAATGGCCGAGCAGCAGCTATTAAGTTATCTGACTCAGGCAATATTGATAATGTTGTTTTTTCAACTTATGTAAATCCAACCGGTTCAGCACAAGTATCATATCAACATGCTGCTAAGACAGTTACTAAATTATCTGCACTAAGTTTTGAATTCAGCTCTGGTGGTATGGGTGGTGTCTTTGCTTATGCTGATAGATACCTTGGATACTATGATGACATGGCTGGATTAAGCTTAACAGTTAAAGATTAATATAAAGAAAAATAAAATTATAATTCCTAGAGAAAGAGACGGAAGTCTCTTTTTTCGTTTTAAACATATATATTTAATGGTGAATATTATGTTTCAAAATAATTTTCAAAATAGGGTATTATTTATATTTGGTGTAGTGGTTTTAATATTCTTAATTATTATCATTAGAATATTTTATATTCA
>CANQQK010000104.1 GCA_947626015.1 uncultured Bacilli bacterium
GGAATAATATTGGCCATGGCGCTTCTTCCACGTCTTGAGAAGGCGCCCTTCTTATGCGCGATATCTAAAGTCGTTTGGTCATTCGTCGTCGCATGGATGGTCGTCATATAACCCTTAACAACCTTAAAGTTCTTATCCAAAACATTTAGCACTGGGGCAAGGCAGTTCGTCGTACAACTAGCCGCCGAAATAATCTTTTCACTACCATCTAAGTCATCACTATTAACACCATAAACGATGGTCTTGATATCTCCCTTAGCTGGTGCCGAAATAATGACATGTTTAGCTCCGGCATTGATATGAGCCATGGCTTTTTCTTCACTCGTGTAAAAACCCGTACACTCCAATACCACATCGATATCTAATTTACCCCAAGGTAAATTAGCAGCATCCTTTTCCTCATAAACCTTGATCTCTTTACCATCAAAGATAAAAGAATCATCCGTATAACTTATTCTTGAAGCATCAAACATACGGAAGTTAGAATCATATTTTAATAAAAAATATAGATCCTCAACACTCGTTAAATCATTGATTGCTACAACCTCTAAATCATCATCATCCATCAATTCACGAAACGCTATACGACCAATACGTCCAAATCCATTAATTGCTACTCTCTTTTTCATATCATCACTCCTCAAAATTAGATCCACCAATAAATTCTCTTAAAAGATTATCATGACTTACATACTCTGATGGAATAGTATAGAAAGTCTTTAAATTATCGATAAGTCTTCGAGCTTCAAAATAATATTCACTGTCATAATCGACGGTATATAACAAAGGTTCTACATAAGCCTTTAATACCCCTAATTCATAAACATATGCGGTATTTAAAATAGCATCTACCGTATCCGTATAAGGGAAGATATATTTCTCTTCTCCTCTTCTAACACTAGCCCAAGTAGCAAGGGATGCTACACAAGAACGCCCTCTAGTTCGAAAATCTCTAATGATTCTTCTTAATAAACGATTATCCGTTGTTGATACATAATTATGTCGATCAACATTAAGTGGTGTTAAAGGACTTATATAAACCTTATAACATTCCTTAGATAGATCACTCTTGATCAGATTAGGATTAATACTATGTAATCCTTCGATTACTAAGATATCCGTATCCGTAACCTTAAAAGGATCTTCAGCAAATTCCTTCTTACCATCGATAAAATTAAATCTTGGTAATTTAACCTCTTCTCCTTTTAATAAAGCATTTAAGGTATTATTAAATAACTCTAAATCTAAAGCTTCTAAACATTCATAGTCTTTTTGACCATTCTCATCAAGTGGTGTTTGATCACGATTTAAGAAGAAATCATCTAAACTAATCGGATAAGCATTATAACCTAAACTCGATAAGAATAAACTTAACTTCTTCGAAGTTGTCGTCTTACCACTACTACTAGGTCCAGCTAGTAAGATAATCCTTTTTCCTTTATCGATGATATCTCTTGCTATATCATATAGATGATTATCGATCATGATATCATTCTTACGTATTAAATCTTCAACATTTCCTTCAGCAACGATCTTATTAACATCACTGACATATTTTAAATGTAATCTCTTTAACCAATCATTATATTCACGGAAGGAAGAATATATCCGATTACGGAATTCAAAGATTAATTTACCATCTGTTGGATATATTAAAACCACTTCATTATCTTTAATATAATAAAGATCAAAGAGATCGATTTCCTTAGTTGTACTAGGCATATCACTAGAATAGAAATAATTATGTTGACCTTCTAATTCAAATAAAGAAACCGTAATATTATTGATATTAGTAATATTGATAGCTTTTTCAAATTGATTCTTTTTCATAAAGAAGTTATATGCTTCTTTAGCATCGATTACCTTTTTATTAAAGGGAATAGCACTCTCGCTCATCTTCTTCATGTAATTTTTAATGCGTTCCAATTTCTCTTTATCGATATTAACATCACCATTTATGGTGGCATAGATACCTTTATCTAAACTATGATGAAACATTACTTCATCATTATAAAGACGTTTTACGGCATTACAAAACATGAATTTCAACCCCGATTGATATATCTTTATATTCACTTAGTATCACCTATTATCTATTATATCATTTTAAATACTATTTAACGACTATTTTTGATTTAATATGTCAATACTTCACATCATAAAATATTAATACTTTATTAAAATATAATAGGTGATAAAATGTTAATACCAACGGTTTTAGAAAGAACTAATGAAGGTAATGCCGTAATGGATTTATATTCGCGATTATTAAATGATCGGATTATTTTTATCAGTGGTGAAATCGATGATAATGTTGCTAGTATTGTTATCTCTTCCCTTTTATATCTCGATTCTTTAAGTAATGATGATATTTCATTATATATTAATTCCCCGGGTGGACAGGTATCTTCGGGACTAGCAATCTTTGATACTATGAACTTTATTGCATCCGATGTTTCAACGATTGGTGTTGGTCTTTGTGCAAGCATGGGAGCTTTCCTTTTATCTTCTGGTACGATGGGTAAGCGCTATGTCTTAGGTAATACCGAAGTCATGATCCATGAAATCTTAGGAGGTTCTCAAGG
Source organism: uncultured Bacilli bacterium (assembly GCA_947626015.1). Taxonomy (GTDB): domain Bacteria; phylum Bacillota_I; class Bacilli_A; order RF39; family UBA660; genus CAG-582. The sequence continues at coordinate 2,586 of CANQQK010000104.1, forward strand.
TCAAGCAACCGAGATTAAGATCCAAGCTGATCATATCCTTAGTTTACGCGAAAGATTGAATAAAATACTAGCTCATAATACGAATAAAAGCTTAAAAGAGATTAACAATGATACTTCTAGAGATTATTATATGAATGCTGAAGAAGCTTTGAAATATGGTATTGTTGATAAAATTATTGCATCTAAAAACCAAA
>CANQQK010000105.1 GCA_947626015.1 uncultured Bacilli bacterium
AGTACGGGTATCTTTAATATCGTTCAATTTATTTTTAACTTAGCTGTGGGAACGGTATTTGCCGTTTATATCTTAGCTAATACCAAGAATTTTGGTGCGGGTATTCGTAAGACTTTATATTCCTTCTTTGAAGTTGAAGGAGTTAATCATTTCATCGATGAAGTAAAACATATCAATAGTGTTTTCTCTCATTTTATGATTGGTAAGGTATGTGATTCATCATTGGTTGCACTTACGACCTTCTTATTCCTTTTGATCTTTGATTTCCCATATCCATTATTGATTGCGGTAATCATTGGTCTTACGGATTTAATACCATACTTTGGTCCTTATATTGGAACCATACCTTCAGCTATTTTAATCAGTTTGGTAAGTCCTGTTAGAGCGATAACATTTATCTTCTTTATCATCATCTTACAACAAATCGATGGTAATTTGATAACCCCAAGAATTCAAAAACAAGCAACGGGTCTTCCTAGTTTCTGGGTATTATTTGCTATTACCTTATTTGGTGGTTTATTTGGCGTTGTCGGTCTTCTAATCGGTGTTCCATGTTTTACGATTATTTATGAATTATGTACGGATTTCATCAGAGATCGTTTAAAGGAAAAGGAACTACCTACGGATACGGATTATTATATGCATAGGGAATTAATTCCACAAAAGGTTGTTAAATCAAAAAAATTATCAGAAAAATAAGCTGATAATTTTTTTAATTATTTTCAGGAATACTATGAATTTTCCTAATATTTTGTTATAATTGAAATAGGGTGGAAATATGGAGAGCATATTTGATTATAAACTGGATGATCTAATAACATATTTAGAAAAGTTAAATGCTAAACCTTTTGTTGCTAAACAACTCTATGATTGGATCTATAAGAAGAGAGTCTTTGATTTTGATCAGTTTACCAATATTAAGTTGGAATTAAGGGAGAAGTTAAAGGAACATTTTCATATCGATATGCTCGTTATGAGAAGAAAACAGGAGAGTCATTTAACCAATAAATATCTGTTTGAACTAGATGATGGTAATTTAATCGAAGCGGTTTTAATGCGTCATGATTATGGACTTAGTATATGTGTATCCAGTCAGGTTGGTTGTAATATGGGATGTTCGTTTTGTGAAAGTGGACGTCTTAAGAAGGTAAGAGATTTATTACCAGGAGAGATTGTAAGACAGATTTTAATGATTGAAGATGATATTAAAGAACGTATTAGTTCGGTAGTTGTCATGGGTATTGGTGAACCCTTTGATAACTATGATAATATTATGAAGTTTATAAGAATTATTAATGATCCTTTAGGTATTGCTATTGGCGCAAGACATATAACGGTTTCCACCAGTGGTCTTGTACCGATGATTAGAAGGTATGCTAAAGAGGATCTACAGACGAACTTAGCTATTAGCTTACATGCTCCGAATGATGTGTTAAGGACGAAGATCATGAAGGTGAATAAAGCTTATCCAATAGAGGAATTGATGAAATCGATTAAGGAATATATTGCTCTTACGAACCGTCGTGTAACGATCGAATATGTCATGCTAAAAGATGTCAATGATGATTTAAAATGTGCTAAGGAATTGGGTAGTTTATTAAAAGGACTTAATGTGTATGTCAATTTAATACCATATAATGAAACCAGTCATATTGAATATAAGAAGAGTAGTAATGAAAACATCATGGCTTTCTATGATTGTTTAAAGAAAAATGGAATAAATGTAACTGTGAGAAGAGAGTTTGGTAGCAATATCGATGCTGCTTGTGGACAGTTACGTGCGAGTGAGGTGGAGAAATGAAATCGTTTTATATAACGGATACAGGAAGGGTACGAAGTCATAATGAGGATTCGGTTACGATCGTTAAGAATGCATCATCAGAACATTTGATGATTGTGGCTGATGGTATGGGTGGACATCGTGCTGGGGAAGTTGCATCATCAATGGTGGTTACCCAAATAGGTTCTCGTTTCCAAGCCTTATCAACGATTGGTTCCAAGATCGATGCTGTTAATTGGTTAAAAGAAAATATCAATGAGATCAATACCAACATCATTAAATATAGCGAAGAGCATCCAGAGTCTATGGGACTTGGTACGACCTGTGTTATGGCCTTACTTACAAAAGAGTTTTTGATGTTTGTTAATATTGGGGATTCCAGTGGTTTTGTCTTCAAAAATAAGAAGTTACAAAAGATTACCAAGGATCATACCTTAGTTAATTTCCTTGTTGAGACGGGAGATTTATCGGAAAGTGAGGCTATCAATCATCCGAAGAAGAATGTCTTGATGAAGGCATTGGGAGCTGCTGATTCCTGTGAACTTGATATCTTCGATGTCGAAACCGATGTTGATGCTATCATGCTATGTAGTGATGGCTTAACCAATATGCTTACAAAAGAACAAATCGAAAGAGTTTTAAACGAAGAAGAGATTACGGTTGAAGAAAAACTTATTAAACTTATAAAAAAATGCAATGTTCGTGGGGGTCAAGATAATATTTCTATTGCTTATCTAGTTAAGGAAAGTGGTGGCGAAGCATGATAATGAAAGGACAAAAGATCAACGATCGTTACCAAATCATCAAGACGATTGGTGAAGGTGGTATGGCGAATGTTTATCTCGCTTATGATACGATACTTGATCGTAATGTTGCGGTTAAAGTTTTACGTGGTGATCTAGCTACTGATGAAAAGTTTGT
>CANQQK010000106.1 GCA_947626015.1 uncultured Bacilli bacterium
GTAATTACTTTCATAATTATCTCCCTCACAGGAAGGTATTATAACATAATTACTTTAAAAGTCATACCTATTTATATCTAGGTTTAGCACATTCCTTTAAATTAACATCTATAAGACCTAAAAATTCATTTAAATAACGATTATCACTATCGGTAAAGAATTGATAACCTTTTCCGGTTATAATGGTATATTCCGGAAATTCATTATTGATTATTTGTTTATTATTAGCATCCACGCTATGTTTAATGATCTGCATAACATCATAATCATAATGCCCTTCAATCGAGTTAACATAATGAAGCATCGCGTTACATAATTCATTAGGTCGACAAGCGGCATATTCCGTATATAAAGTATAGGTATTATTTTTACGAACAGTAAGTAAGACATTAACACAATCAACTGTATGATGCTCAATGGAAAATAAAATGTCATCATATAGGATATCTTCCTCTTTAAGTGTTGCCGTATCGATATTTAAATAATTATAGTAAATATCTTTTTTATTTTGAATATCAGTAAATAATTTATCCATATTGTTCGTTGTATCAAAACTTAGAATTTGATTTTGCATCATAACGGGAAATATTTTTTTAAGTGATGATTCATAATTCTTACCACTATCAGGGTATTTAATATCAATAACTTCATTATCTTTTAATGTTACTTTACAAGGATAACTAGAAGTCTTACCTATTGCTAAAGCACCCGTATCTTCTAAGTAATAAGATTGTTGATAAACCCACATATAGACATTGTAATAATTGGGTATCTTTTCAATTCCAAAACCATAATAACTATAAAAGGAATTGTAATCATCTTCCTTAGCTTCCGTCGTTTCAAAGTCTTGTTTACGAAGATAATCAATAGCAATATCATATAGATAATCAGCGTCATTAATAAGATGTATTTTACCCTTTTCATTGTGATATATTAAAACTCCTATCAAGATGATTAAAAGCATCATTATAAAGACGAATATCTTAATATAAGATTCACTTTTCCTTTGATCATTTAAGGTTTTGATAAGAGTTTTTTCTTTAGCTTCATCACTATTATCTCTTTCCCCATTTACTAATTCTTCAATACTGATATCTAATTCTTTACATAGTTCTTTATATAAAGACACATCAGGAAAGCTAAGACCTCTTTCCCATTTACTGACCGCATTTTTAGTAATTCCTAAACGATTAGCTAATTGTTCTTGAGTTAGATTCTTTCTTTTACGATTCTCAGCAATAAATTTTCCGATAGATATTAGATCCATAATCATCCCTCATAAAAATAATAACAATTAATTTCTCATTTGAAAACATACTGATGGTTCACTTCCATAATAAAAAGGAAGGTATTCTTCCTTTATTCACTTCTTAGAGCTTCTACTGGATCTTTTTTAGATGCTGCTCTAGCAGGTATCAAACCACCAATTAAGGTTAAGATAACCGATAAGATGACTAAGATGATGGCACTGATAATTGATAGCGATGCTGATAATGGTATATTACCAGTAAAGTGATGAAGTATTTGATTGATGATTGGTATTAAAGCATAAGATATACCTATTCCAAATAAACCAGATAATAAACCAATGATGATCGTTTCGGCATTGAAGATAGAAGATATATTTCCCTTTGATGCTCCCATAGCACGTAAGATACCGATCTCTTTGGTTCTTTCATATACCGAAATATAGGTTATAACCCCAATCATGATGCTTGATACCACTAAAGATATCGATACAAAAGCAATTAAAACATAACTTACTGCATTGACGATAGTTTTAACTGAAGACATCAAAATACCAGTTGTATCGGAATATTTAATCTCTTTTTCTTCTGTAACTTCATCATTATATTTATCGATGACATCTAGGAAATATTCCTTACCATCAAAACTATTGAAATAGAACGCAATATAAGTGGGTTCATCCTTATCTTGGTAACCCAAAGATATAAGGTTGGACTTTTGCGTTAGCTTTGCTGGATTCATCATAGCATTAACAACACGCGCTAGTTCATCTTCAGAGAAGTTCAAAGCAAAAGCTCCGGTAATCTTATCTTGATCAACATGAAAAGCATTAGCAAAGTTACTGCTTAGATAATTCGTTAGTTCGCCAACTCCCGTTAAGACTTCCGTCTTAATCTTAGCTTCCGTCATCGCTCTTCCCATCGTTTGCGCTGTACCTTCAATAGCAGCTTCGCCCTCTTTTAAATAGGTAGAAACGATCGAATTCTTTAAATCCTCGATAACTTTTATTTCGGGATTTTCTTCATCTAATTCCAAAGTGGGATTCATTAATTTCATCGATGCCACATATCCCGCAGCATAAGCTTGTAATAAGCCTTTTAGTAAACCACTATAGGTTAATTTAAAGGTATCAGCAGGAATGACATATTCTTTGCTCATAGCGTCAAGAAGTTTCGCATTTTCTTCTTTATTTAAAAACTTTGAAACTACGGTATCGATATCCTTTAAATGGAAGGTATCTAAATCATTAAAGATATTCGTGGTAAAAGTATTTAAATTGTTCTTGAATAGATTAGTTGCAGGACTAATATCGGTCGTAATACTATTACTGATCTTCGTCATGTATTCACTAGTCTTCTTCTCAACTTCCTTTTGATCGATCGTGATATTGAAGGCTTCTTGTAACTTCTTATTATCGACTTTAACTAAATCAGCAAATTCAAAATC
>CANQQK010000107.1 GCA_947626015.1 uncultured Bacilli bacterium
ACAAAATCATCAGCAAACTTTATCTTACCTGATATGGTTAGGTCAGTTCTAAGATAAGCATAGCCACTACTTATAAATAAAAGCGATAAAACTAATAATACTATAATTAATCGTTTCATTATATTCCTCTATTCTCATAATAAGTATATAATAAATTATCCATAAAAACAATAAAGAAAAAAGACTTATAAAAGTCTCTTTTGGATCTCTTTTTTAATAATATTCATCTTTTTAGGATTTAGTTCACTTAATAGATAATCAGCATCTTCAGTGATAATAGATAATTCCGTTAAGGAATTATTACTAGGTAGATCTTTAATATCTTGAATGGATGCAAATGCTATATTAAGGGTGGTATGATCTTTTAAAGTTAAATAGATTTTTTCTTTATCGATCATACAACTACTAGGTGCAATATTGATCTCTTTTTTCTTTTTAATTGGTGATATCTTAAATTCACGATCATCATTTAATTTGATAATCGTCGTATTCTCTAAGTCATTTAACATCTCTTCTTTTTGATTCTCTTCGACCTTAGGTGTTTCTTGACTTAGTTTTAAATCTCTAATCTCTTTTTCATAAGGACATAGATCATCATTATTTAAACGATGGAAGGCGATAAAAGCTTCATCATTATCAATGATGATGAAAGTATAAGTATTATTTCCTTTATCATAGTAGATATGATGATTATTCTCATCTTCTTTGGCGATGACTTCAAAGATATCTTCGATTATAACGATACTCTTATCCTTAATATCGGGTAAGCTATCCATCTTGATGAAGATATTATCATAGGTATTGATTAGTTTATCAAAACGATAATTAAAGCTATCTTCTTCGGTCTTATGATGATTTAGATAATAGATGGTAGTAATGATTGCTACTATTGCTAGAGCAATAAAAACGATCATATAATCATAAGCATGAAGAAAATAGAAAACAATTGATATTATCACCGATAATATGGATGACATGATTAAAGTCCATTTATTCATCTTTTCACCACCTAACGATTAACCCCTATCATATTTTGATTATAAACCAAATAAGGATTTAAATGCAATAAAATGACTTTAAGAGAATGTTTACTTTACTTATAAAAAAGGAATTATCTTTAAAAGATAACTCCTATTCACCTTTAAATTTATCAGCAACGGTTTCAATATGTTGCTCTTCAAAACGATATTTTTGTTTAACATTCGGATATTTATCATGATCGACTTCACTTAAGAACATCTCTAGTGGTCTTACCCAAAGGGTTCCATCACCATATAGACGACGATATACCACCATATCTTCCTTAGTCTCAGAATCACGAGCAATATCTTGCACTAAATAATAATCACCCTTAAAATGACGATAGATACCATTAATCTTTAATTCACGCATTTATAATCCTTCTTTCCTATAAATCTTGTTCTAAAACGACTCTTTGGGGTTTAAAACCAAGATGTTCATACATCTCATAAGCATTAGTATTAAAGCTCCAGCATTCTAACTCAATACGACGAACCTTTAATTTTTTACCAATATCGGTAAGATAATCCATCATCATCTTACCATAACCCTTATGACGCATGGTTTCCGTAATAATAAGTTCATTGATAAATAAAACTTTATACTTATTTCTTTCTTTGATCTTATATTTAGCATAACCAATTATCTCATCATCCTTAATGATGATGAGATAATGATAATCCATACTACTTAAATGATCTATTAGTTCATCTCTTAAGATAAGATCATTGGGTTCTTGAAAGACATCCTTTCTTCCCTCATAATGATAGATAAATCCTTCCTTGAATATCGGAAATAATTTATCTAAGTCATTCATATTTGCTTCTCTAATCATATTACTTACATTCTTTTCCACAATAAGGGCAGAACTTAACATTCTTATCGATACTGTGTCCACAATTGGTACAGAAACGATCACCCTTGGTTTGTTCCATAATGCTACCTAAGATGAAATCATCCATTGGTTTAGCTCCTTGATATTCGTCTTTATCAAAACCTAAGATAATCATGAATATGGGGTTTAAAAGAATTAAACCTAAAGCATAGATATCTTCTTTACCATAACTTCTTGCTAAACTAACATTTAATAAAACGTTATAGTATAAACCAACAGCAAACATTGCTAAAGTACCTAAAAAAGGAATGACATTTAATATTGGACTTAAATAAGCAATCAATATCCACCAAGGATTTACTCCGACAATCTTGCATAAGATATAGTCAGAATAGAAAGGAATTATTGATGCCCAACCTGGTTCTCCAGCTTTAGTGAAGACCTTCCATTTACCAATGATAAGCACAACGGCTAATGCAACGAAAACCAATACCATAAACATCATCATTACCAAAACAGCAAATAACATTCGTACCACCTCTACACTAATAATATCACATTATTATTCTTTATTCCATAAGAAAAGACTCTTACGAGTCTTACTTTTTAGTATTCTTTTTATTAGTACTCTTTTTAGTTGTCGTCTTTTTATTAGGAGTACTAGTAACTTTCTTTACTTCTTTTTTCTTTTGCGCAGGTTTTGTGTCTTTTTCTTCTTCCTCGTCTTCCTCAGATTCTTCCTCTTCTACTTCCTCGTCTTCATCGGAATCATCTTCGTCATCTTCATCTTCTGACTCATCATCTTCATCGTCATCATCGTCTTC
>CANQQK010000108.1 GCA_947626015.1 uncultured Bacilli bacterium
GATGGTTATGTCATTGCTGATAAATTAAAATATAAAAGCATTAAAAAATATCATAATAGTTATTATTTAGAAACCGACCATAACTTAGTTATCAATAATATCAATCCGGGAGTTGTAACCTTCATTGGTGATATCGATAAGTTAGGTAAAACGATCATCGTAAGTGGAGACAATAATATCGATTATTGGTATTCGAATATCGAAAATATTGCTGTTAAACTATATGATCATATCGAAAAAGAGATTATCGGTAATGTTAAAGGAAATAAACTTATCATGACTTTTAAGAAAGATGACGAATATTTAAGCTATGAAGATTATCTTTAAGATTCATTATAGTTTTATCATCTTAGTAATGTTTCTCATCTTGATGGGTTATATCAATTATGTTATATGTTTTATGATCATCTTAATGATCCATGAATGTGGTCATATATTGATGATTAAAATCCTAAAATATGATATCGAAGAGATCCATATCTACGGAACGGGTGGGGTAATTAAAACGAATATCGATATCAATATTCCTTCAAGTAAATATTTTCTTATTAGTATAGGTGGCATCTTTATGCAATTAATGCTTTTTTTCTTACCCCTTCATAATAAAGTATTTATAACTATTAATATCTCTTTAATCATCTTTAATCTTCTACCGATCTATCCCTTGGATGGATATAATATCTTTCTTTCCCTAACGGAATATTTTTTACCATATCGTTATATCATCAAGATCAGTTATCTTATCAGTTTAATATTCCTCTTTATCTTTTTTAAAAGTACTTTAAATATCTTAATATTTATCTTTCTTTATCTTTTAAATATTAAATATATTTTAATGCATCACTATTATATGGAAAAGTTTTTTCTAGAAAGATATCTCTATGGTATTAAGTATCACCACCCAAAAATCGTTAAAGATATCCGTAATATCTATAAATGTCGGAAAAATTATTTAAAATATGATAATATATTGGTAAGTGAAGAGAAATATTATGCTAAAAGGTACTCTAATTATTGACATTAGGGGTTATTTTTGATAGTATTTAATATGTTTGTAAGTCTTTCTTACGAACCGCACTAAAGAGGTTTAAGAGGTATATCCCACCTTCAAGGCGAGTCTTCAAAAATATATAAGGAGGTTAAGTAATGAAAGCAGTTTTCGTAACAGGCGGTAAGCAATACTATGTTGCTGAAGGTGATGAAATCTTTGTTGAAAAGTTAGATGCTGAAGTAGGTTCTTCAATCGACTTTAAAGAAGTTATCTCCGTTGGTGATAAGATTGGTACTCCATATGTAAGTGGTGCCAAGGTTACCTGTGAAGTATTAAAACATGGTAAAGCTAAGAAGATCGTTGTATTTAAGTACAGACCTAAGAAAAAATATCGTAATACTAAAGGTCATAGACAACCATATACTAAGCTTGTAGTTAAAAAGATAGTTGGTTAAGATGATTATAGTAAAAGAAACTAAAGATGAGATTACTATAAGAGGACATGCCAATTATAGTGATAAAGAGGATATTGTTTGTGCAAGTGTATCAGCTATTCTCTATACGACCGTTAATGGTATTTTAAGATTAGATAGAGAAGCTATTCATTATGAAGATAATGGCGATATCGTAACCATTACTAAGATTAAAGATGATTTATATACAAAAACACTTATTATCAATATGTTATCTTTGTTAAAGGAATTATCGATACAATATCCGAAGAATATCAAAATGGAAAGCGAGGAATATTAAATGTTAGATATGATTAATTTAATATCTTTAGATATTCAACGTTTTGCTCACGTTAAAGCTCAAGGTTCTACCCAAAATGGACGTGATAGTGAAGGACGTAGATTAGGAGCTAAGGCTGCTGATGGTGAAACTATCAATGCTGGTGCTATTATATATAGACAAAGAGGAACTAAGATTTATCCAGGTAAAAACGTTGGAATGGGTAAAGATCACACCCTTTATGCATTAGTAAGAGGGGTTGTTAGATTCGAAAGATGCGGAAAGAATAAGAAAAAAGTATCTGTCTATGAAGCTAATTAAACACTATTTATTAGTGTTTTTTTATGGACTTATGATAAAATATATTTGAGGTGTTTTTATGCGTTATAATGTCGTAAAGAATGCAAATGAAATTATTAATAATAGTAACTATCTTATTAAAAATCCTAAGAATTATAAAAATCGTTGGAAGGATGTATTTAAAAACAATAATCCCATTATGTTGGAACTAGGAATGGGTAGGGGATCTTTTATTATTGAAATGGCTAAAAAGTATCCTAATTACAACTTTATTGGTTTAGAATTAGATGAAAATCAAACAGCAACCGCTTTAGATAATATGAAGGAATTAAGATTAAATAATCTATTTGTTATTTGTGATGATGCAGCAAATATTGCCGACTTTTTTGGTAAGGAAATCGATACCATCTATTTAACATTTTCCGAACCTTGGCCTAAAAAGGGTGATGAAAAGAAAAGATTCACTTCGATGAATTACTTAAGAATCTATGATCGGATCTTTAAGAAACATAAACATATCATTCTTAAGACTGATAACAAGATCTTATTTGCATCAAGTTTAGAGAACTTAAGTGAGTATTGGTATACCTTTGATCGTGTTAGTTTAGATTTACATAATGATGA
>CANQQK010000109.1 GCA_947626015.1 uncultured Bacilli bacterium
AACCATTCAACTATACCATCTAATTTTGAGATATCGATTCTTTTTAAATCTTTTACTACTTTTATTATTTCATCAAAAGATTTTACTTCATAGAATAATCTTCCTGTACCTGCTATATGTACTTCATTATCATCATAATATTCGATATTTAAACTTTGCCCATTATCAAATATTGGCGCAACATCTAGCCACTCTAAAGTATTAACATCTCTAATAATACCAAAGTTATTTAAATGACGATCTTCATTCATTATAAGAAAATCTAATATATACATGTTCTCTACTTTTTCACGAGCATTTGTTATATTATGTTGTTCTAGTATTTTAATATATTCTTCATAATCATCGATATTATCATGTTTTTTCTTATCATTTATAATTTGACTGCAAGTAATAAGTTCTGTATCTTTATTTATAAAACATGGACATTTAGATACAACCATATCTTTATAAGTATCTAATGTATATTCAACATGATTAAAACCAAGTCTTTTACATATTTCACTTGCTAATACTTCATTGAAAGGTTGAAGAGTTTCATTTTTATAGCCACTCTTTAATAAATACCTTGTTCCATCTTCAATAATCCAAGCTTTCTTAAGTGCTCCATCTGTTGTATTATTAGGGGTTCTTAAAGATTCTTCTTTACTTATCTTTTTGCCATTAGATGATAATGATGCTTCCATAAATTCCGCATAATCAAAGTCATTATCAAAGAAATTAATATAATCATATGTTATGTTATCATCATATGGTTTTAACCAATATTGATCAGATAAAGATAAACCAAATGCTTTATCTAAAAGTTCATAAGGTGCTGTTATATCTAAACGATGTAATAATAGATCTAACTTATCACGCCATGAAGGAATTCCTCTTCCCTTAAACCATTCACTTAAATTAGTTATAAATGAGATATTATTAATATCCTTTTCATCATAAAAACTCTTTAAAATATATGGAGCATAATTTATATCTTTAACTTCATATATTTTATCAAAGAACTTAGAAACCTCATTATATTCAGCAACTAAAACTTCTTTATTTTTATTCATAAGAATACACTTCAAAAAGATCACCTCATTTATTAATAAAGTATATAAATATTATACCATGTTTGATGTCAATATAGTATAACTAAAAGAACACCTATAGGTGCCCTTTATTGATAAAATCTATATTGATAAATTATAACCTCACTATCTCATAATCAGGTTTATGATACTTAGATAAGTCAAAATCAATAAATCTTTCTTTTATGATATATTCATTATCTTTTGCCGAAACAATGCCCATGGTAAAGCTATTTAAAGATTTAGAAAAAGCATAACAATTATTAGGAAGAGATAGATTATTGTAATCATAATCGGTATACACAACGCCATTCACAAAATCTAATAAATGCCATCTATCTTCTAAGTATATCTCCAGAAACACATGTGTTTTTATTTTATCCCAACCATCCAAATTTCTTATTTGATCAATATTAACTGCTTGAACATATAACGTTGGTATTCCTTTTAATCGCAATATTGAAGATAGTAATATACCTATTTCATGTTCATTTAAACACTTGTGGGATAAAAAGATTTCTTCACTGGTTCTTCCATAATTTATTACCTCTTCTTTTAAGCTAATATCTATATTTTTTAAGAATAGAGAATATAACTGCTTTAGATCATTTAAGGTATCTATTCTCTTTATTTGGCTTACGAATTCAGATAAACTTGATCCCACAATGTTTTGCCATTTATTTGTTAAAAAATAATTTAAAGCATTTCTATCAATGTTACAGATTTGTTCAATGGAAGGTTTTATTCTTGCACTATTATAGTTATCTTCATTAAATTTCGAGATAGAATTATTAACATCGATTATATACTTTCTAAAAAGCATCCCCACTCTATTTGTCGTTTCGTCATCATAGATAAGCGAATAATCTAAAATGCCCATATTATTTTCAATTATTTTTTGGGAACCTATATTCATCTCATTACAAAAAATAGCCACTTCTTTTAATCCTAATTTTTGACATTCTTCTAAAAGAAGATGACATGCAATACTACCATAACCTTTATTTCTCATGCTAGGCATAATTCCATAACCAATATGACCAGCATATTTATAATATTCTTCATCATCTTCAGGATTTAATCTAATACTACCCTCACCTATTATCTCTTCATCAAGCATAATAAAATATGTAAACCATTTTATATTTTTCTTTTTCGTACTTAGTCCCTTTTCAGCAAGTTTCCATTCTTTTAACATATCTTTAAAATTATCTTTGGTAATAGATGCTTTATAATTATGATTAATATAATCTTTACTAAAAAAGTCTATTTTATCAATATCAAATATATCTGGTTTTTTTAAATAAATATTTCTCATAATAATCACATTCCCTAATTCTTAAAAAGATTAACTCACTTATTAATATATTATATCATGTTTAAAAACAATATAATATCATTAAAAAAAGACACCATAGGTGTCCTTATGCAATCCAACTTTTGATTTCTGTTTCGTTTAAAACAGTAGGTAATCTTTTAGCACTAATAAAGTTTAAATTCGGATATTGTTCCTTTAATTTATTAAAACTATTATCAACACCAGAACCACCAGAGGTAGCAAAGACATA
>CANQQK010000110.1 GCA_947626015.1 uncultured Bacilli bacterium
CGAATAGCATTACCTTCTTTAACATAACCATAATCCGAATGATTAACACTTGGTTTAAGAATACTAATACCATATTTCTTAGCTTCTTCGATATATTCCTTACTCTTACTTTCACTACCAATATTATTATTTAATAAATTGATATAGAAATATTCCTTATAATATGTCTTTAGATAAGCCATTTGATAAGCTATCATAGCATATGCTACGGAATGGGATTTATTAAAACCAAACTCCGCAAATCGTGCTATTAGATCAAATACTCGATTAGCAACTTCCTCACTATAACCATTATCGATACTACGAGATACGAATTTAACTCTTTCATTTTCAATGACATCATGTTTCTTTTTACTGATAGCTCTTCTGATAATATCGGCTTCCGCATAGGAGTACTTGGCCATCAATCTTAAGATTTCCATGATTTGCTCTTGATATATTAAAATACCATATGTTTCCTTTAAGATAGGTTCCAAAGAGGGATCATCATAGATGACCTTTTTACCTCCGTTTTTACGATCCAAGTAGGTATCGATGCTTTGCATTGGTCCAGGTCGATATATTGCTATAGCCATTACCAAATCATTAAAAGCACGGGGTTTACTACGCTTCAAGAAATTCTTTAAACCCGTTGATTCAAATTGAAAAATTCCCACTGTATTAGCTTTAGCAAATAGTTCATAAACCAAAGGATCATCTAAAGGAATATTATTGATATTGATCTTATGCTTAACATCTTTTTCGATCATCTTGATGATATTGGTTAAGATAGTTAGATTCTTAATCGATAAGAAGTCCATCTTAAGAAGACCTAATTCCTCCAATTCATCTTTAGTATATCCGGTAAGATAATCATCCCCACTTTTAATAATCGGAATGATATTATCTAAGTCTTCACTCGAAATAATAACGCCCGCTGCATGAGTACTGATATGTTTCTTTAAACCTTCTAAATGTCTTGCTTCTTCATAGACCTTATTTAATAGAGAATTACGTTTTAAAAGAGCTCTTACCTCATCGGTCATATTATCCTTTAAACTAACCTTAGGATTAACTAGTTTTAAAAGACTATTTAGAGCTGTCTCATCGATATTATTGATCTTACCAACCAATCTTATAACCTCTTTAGCAGCCATAGTTCCATAGGTCATAATCTTAGCGACCTTTTCTTCCCCATAACGATGTCTTACATAATCCACTACTTCATCACGACGTTCATCTTCAAAATCGATATCGATATCGGGCATTGTTACTCTTTCTGGATTTAAGAAACGTTCAAATAATAGATCGTATTTTAGGGGATCTATCCAAGTAATACCTAATGAGTATGCTACTAAAGAACCAGCTGCTGAACCTCTTCCCGCACCAACATAGATATCATTCTTAACAGCAAAACGCACATAATCAAAAACGATTAAAAAATAATCCGTAAATCCCATTGAAGCAATAACATCTAATTCATAATTTAATCGATCTAAATACTTTGAAGGTACTTTATTATTAAGTCTTTTATTTAATCCCTTTAAAGCTAAAGAACGTAAGTAAACTTCACTATCTTCAATATTATCATCGTAATGTGGTATATATCTTTTATCCGTATTAAATTTAATATCGATTAAATCCGTTAAAGCAGAAGTATCATAATCCCTTTTCTTAAGAATATTATTACGATAATCAACTAATTCCATATCACCTAATTTAAGATTATGATCGATCATATATAAATAATTAATATACTTAGCATCATCTTGATTTAAAAATAAGATATCATCGATATACACTACTCGATCAGTAATCTTTAAAGCAACACTTTTTTCTAATTCATCTTTAAATGAAAGAAATACATCTTTAAAGATAACTTGCATATCTTTATATAGGGAATAGTTTTCTTTATTTAAAACACATATTACATTATCACTATATTCACTTAAAGAACTTAACTCGATATCTTCATCGATCTTTCTTCTAGTAAGTTTAAATAGATTTTCTAAACCATCCATATTCTTAGGATATAAAAATAAACGATGATTAGAAATTGTAATATCTAATCCCACAATACCTTTAATATTATTTTTATTACAAGCTTTAATAAAGGTATGTGATCCACAAAGATTATCATCTAAGATACCAAGTGATGTATAACCATTCTCTTTAGCATACAAAATCAAGTCTTCGATTTTAATAAGACTTTTTAGTAAACTATAATCTGTTTTAATACCTAATGGTGTATACATTACCTCACCTACCTTGATTATACACCATAAATAATTTTCTTGACAATTAAATAATAGGTCAATCTGTTGACATTCCTCATTTTGGTTGATATAATAAATCCGAATTCGTGATTGGAGGGATAAAAATGGCAAATAAATTAACTACAAAAAAACCTTTATTTGGTAATAAAAGAAGTCATGCATTAAATGCAACTAAAATGCAACAAAAACCAAACCTACAAACAAAAAGAGTTAACGGTACTAAAGTTACTTTATCTACAAAAGAATGGAAGACAATTAAAAAAGCTGCATAATATTAGCTTTTTTTCTATGCCGGTTTAGTATAATGGTAATACAGATGCATGGTAAGCATCAGCAACAAGTTCAATTCTTGTATCCGGCACCAT
>CANQQK010000111.1 GCA_947626015.1 uncultured Bacilli bacterium
TTCATTCCATTCGATATCCAAAGAACCACCAAGTAGAGTAACCTCTACTTTTCTTTTGGTATAATTATTGATAATGGATGCGACAACCGCTGCACAAGCTCCCGTACCACAAGCCATGGTCTCGCCAACACCACGTTCGAAGACACGCATGTCGATATGTCCCTCATCCTTAACACTTATAAATTCAACATTGGTCCGATTCGGAAATAAAGGGTTTGATTCAATACCTTTACCATACTTCAAAACATCGAAGTTATCAACATCATCGACGAAGGTTATAGCATGTGGATTTCCCATGGATACACAGGTAAAGATAAATTCTCGATCTTGTTCTTTGATCTTTAAATCGGTAAGAGGAGTAGTATCTCCTTTTACTGGTATAAGTTTCGGATCTAAGATCGGTTCTCCCATATCAACTCTAACGGTTTTAACAACGCCATCTTCAATATTTAATTGTAGAGTTTTAATACCAGCTTTGGTTTCAATAGTTATTTCTTCCTTATCGGTAAGATGTTTATCATAGACGTATTTACCAACACAACGAATACCATTACCACACATCTCGGCTTCACTACCATCGGTATTATAGATCGTCATCTTAAAATCGGCGATATCACTCTTATCGATTAAGATTAAACCATCAGAACCAATACCATAATGACGATTACTAACATATTTAGCTAAACTAACTTCATCATCAATATGTTCTTCCATCTTATTAATATATACATAATCGTTACCGATTCCTTGCATTTTTGTAAATTTCATAATATCACCCTTAGAAATAATATATGCTAATTATTTTTTATTTGTCAAACCCTTTTGTTCAATAATCATTTTTTTAATAAAAAGGTGTAAAGTATGTTATTATTAAAGTGAAAATTATTGTTAGATGAGGTAATTATGAAAAAGAAAATAGATAATAAAAAAGATGATATTGATAAATATATGCGTTTAAAAGTAATCGCTTGTGGAATTGTTTTAATATTGCTAATAGCAACATTATTTTTAGGTTCATCTTCTTCAAAGATTGAAGGTGAAGTCCTTAGTAAATTAAATAATAATATTAAAGATATCAATAAGTATGTTAATAAGTTTAATACTCCTTTAACCGGTACAGTTACGATGAGTGCTAATTATAAAGGGGCTCACGGAGAATCATTTCCTAAGGATTATGAGTTTGCTTATGCTTTAGAAGATAATACTTTATATTTTTCTAATAAGGATGGATATACATCTTTAGAATTAAATAAAGATTTAGTAAATATCTATAATATCTTTAAGAGTGATCTAAAGGAAGATATCTTTGTTAGTAAAAAGAGTATTAGTAGAGGTAATGAAATAACTATTGAATTAGATATTGATAAGATTAATAAATATCTTAAACAAGATTTTAAGGAAGCTAAGATAACGATTAATCGTAAGAATGCCATATCTAATGAGATTAAAGATATAACATTATCAATGGATGATTATATTATAACGATCGATGATGATAGTTATAAGGTTATGTATCAAGATCAATTATTAGAAGTAATGTTAAATAAAAATGGTTATTCTTTAGCAATCAATAAGAATATTAAGATGAATGCTATTTTAAAAGATGATGTTGATAACTATAATATTGTTATCGATAATTATATCTATTCTTTGGAAACTAGTGATAATACGATTAAATTTAATGCTAATAGTAGTGCATCAATCTATAATAGTATTGAAGCTAATTTTAATGCTAGTAGTGATATCGTTGATAAAGAAAAAGAAGCTGATATAACCAAGAATCCTTTGACGAGATATTTTAATGAGAAGGAGAAATAGTGATGAAAAGAAGCACTTTATTAGCAGCTATTCCGATTGGTTTACTTCTTTTGATTAGTTTTATCTTATGTATTATATGTTATGATGAAACGAAAAAGGTTTCTTCTTTCTTTACGGGTGATGAAATATCTTCATTATTAAAAATGGTTGAAGATCAAAAAGAAGTTAATCGTCGTTTAGATGAGATAAGTAAAGATAAACGTTATACTTTTAATAAACCCTATGTAGAATTAAATCCTTATGGAATAAGTCCCTTATCAGCAATTATTATCTATTCTGATAGTAACAAAAATGGTGTAGACGTTTATATCAATGACGTTTTAGTAACCAAATGTGAAGAGAATACAACGCATATTATACCAATTTATGGCCTTTATGAAGATTATGAGAATGTTATTAAATTGGTAAGCAATGATAAGACTAGTGTTGTTAAGATTAATACCGAAAAAGCTAATATCAATTATCCTTTAGAGGTCATAAGTAAGAGTGATAAACTTAACGATACGGATATCTATTTTACAGTTGCTAGTTATGAAACTTGGTTAACTGGATGGGATAGTGAGGGACGTCTTCGTTTCTACTTTACGGAAGATATGCGCATGGATGTAGAGTGGCTTCCTAATGGGCATTTCTTGATTGGTACCTCTCAAGGTCAATTTGCGGAAAACTTTGTGGGTTTCTTCGAAATGGATTATTTAGGTAAGATCTATAACTATTATCTACCAGAGAATGGTTATTCCTTTGAATTTCAAGTCTTAAATAATGGTAATGTT
>CANQQK010000112.1 GCA_947626015.1 uncultured Bacilli bacterium
TCTTCTTGCTTGTAGGTACGACCAATGCGGTCAATATTACCGATGGACTTGATGGCTTATGTGGGGGCCTATGTGTCATGGCTTTCTTAGCTTATGGTGTCATATCATGGGGTAGTGATTGGATCGTTGGTCATGATGGAATGGCAATATTTTCCTTCATCTTGGTTGGTAGTATCCTAGGATTCTTACTTTTCAATACTCACCCAGCACGTGTGTTCATGGGTGATACGGGATCTCTAGCTTTAGGTGGGGCCTTAGCAGCGATTGCTATTCTTACTCACCATGAGTTATCCCTAGCATTGATTGGTGGTGTTTTCGTAATCGAAACCCTATCAAGCTTTATTCAAATAATTGCGATTCGTAAATTTCATAAGAAGGTCTTCTTGAAAGCGCCATTGCATCATCATTTCGAAGAGCTCGGATGGATGGAAGTGGATATCGTCAAGATCTTCTGGGTTGCGGGTTTCTTACTAGCAATGTTTGGTGTCGTATATGGAGTTTGGTTATAAACTCCTTTTTAATTTGCTTTTTTAGCATAAATTTTATATAATAAACAACCAGAAAGAGGGGTTATAAATGGATATTAAAAGGAAAAAAGCGCTTTTATCTTTAGCATTAGCTTTTATTATGCCCTTATCCTCTTGTGGAATGCAAAATAATCCTACTAAAGAGGAATTAAAACCCATTAAATTTGAGGTTGGGGCATCAAGAGAATTTATCGCTGATGATGATTTACAAATTAAAGAAAATCATCATCAAGCCTTAGAAGCCTTCAGAAGTTATTTGGATTCTATCTATATCGATTATCCATTTATAGATCATTACTTGAGTGAAGAAGAGGTTGATTCCTTAATCAATTCTGCTAATGTTCCAACAGCTTGTTTACGTAGTTATAACTTGGATGCTAGGGAACTTGGAATCAATATTAAAAATAATACCATTAACTTTTTAAAGAAAAATCCTAGTTATCAAATGCCTTTTGCCGTTTATTCAAATGATGCCTTATATCAAGCCTTCGAAGAAGCTTTATATAGTGCTTTGGATTCCTTCCTTCATACGGATGGGGATTTAAATGAAGACTTACATTGTATGGAAGGACTTTCTATCGTCTTTGGTGATGGTGATGAATGTAAGGTCGATGGTTTAGATGAAGATAAGGTTTATGATTATGAAGCTGTTGTTTTGGGTTTCTATGATGATACTCGTAATCTAATCGTTATCGATATCGATAATATTCAAAAGGTTGTATCTTCAACGGAAGTCAGTTATCGTGAGGTTTTATTATCGACCATCATGCATGAATTAAACCATGTTCGTCAAAAGGTATGTTCTTGTCGTTTAGAGCAAAATAGTGAACTAAGAAGTTCCTTTAAGTATGATGATGAATCATCATCACTACTTACGGAATCTTCTTCTGAATCCGAACTATATAATCTCAATCGTTTAAAACCTTTAAGTGAAGATTTTACTTTCACCTATGCTAGTGAAAGAAATCATGAAGCTATGATTCTTTTAATGGCTTTATGTAATGAAAATGCTTCCATTGAAGATTATTACCAAGCTATCTTTGATACCGATAATCAAGCATTATATAATTTCTTAGGTCTTGCAAGTAGGGAAGATATTAAAAAGTTTTATAAGATCATTTATTCCATGGATGCGATATCATTCCGTAATGATTTAGCATTTAAGGTTTATAACGAAGATGAAAGAAGCACCAAGTCTTTAGCAGAATTCAAAAGTGAATTAGGTTATGATTATTTAATTGAATTATATCGTATCGTTTTAGATCGTTTAAGTACTTATACTTATAATAATCCAGACTTTACCTTAGAAGATAATCTCTTACTATTGAGTGTCGTAGAAGATATTATTTGTGATCCATACTTTACGATTGGTGATAAGACTTCGGAAACCTATCAGAGATTTATGAATAACCTTACCAATATGGAACATGCTTATAAAAGCTTTTTAAGTGAATTTTATGATGAAGAAATGACCGAAATAACTCTAATGGATACCGATACCTATACTTATGAAGTATCCTTAGCTGGTAAGGTCAATGATAAAGCTTATTACCATTCATATGGTAAAAAAATTGATAAACTTATTAAACGTTTCCCAATCTTAAAAGCTATCATTAGAGATAGGGGATATTTTGAGGGTAATTATGAATTAGTATTTGGTACTAATGATACCTTAACTCTTAAGAAAGAAGACTTCTAGTCTTCTTTTATTATGAATATAATTTAATATGAAAAGAAAAAATATTATATTTTTGATAACCATGTTCCTTGTAATATTTGGGATTGTTATGATCTATTCGGCATCATATGTATGGGCCGAATATAAGTTTAATAATCCCTATAAATTTGCTATGCAACAAGGTATATTTGCTCTTATTGGTTTTATTTTAATGATAATAACTTCTAAAATCGATTATGAAGTGTATTATCGCTATGCCAATAAGATTATCTTGATATGTGGGATTCTTTTAATCTTAGTATTGATTCC